>JANQHZ010000804.1 GCA_028282445.1 Candidatus Binatia bacterium
CGCATGGACGGTGCCAGCTCGGAGCGAGCGAATCGATGGGCCGATTCCTTTAGCAGCTGAAGATCGTCGCCTAGGTCCAGGTCGAACAACAGCTTACCCTCCCTGGCGCGCTCGGGCGTACGTCGGTGTCGACTTCAAGCCGGTCGCGTTGATCCAGATGGCATTGAGGCTCGCCGTCGCCCGGTCTTCGTCGTAGCTGTCACCGCCGGCGTAGAGCCAGTACGCGAAGCTCGACAGCATCGAAACAAGAGCCGCCGCCGTCGTGAGAGGGTCGATGCTCGGGTCGGCATAACCTTCGCGCTGCCAGCGTCGAATGGATCTGGCGACGCGGCGGATGTGTTTTTGGCGCGACCGCAGTCGACCTTTCTTGACGCGGGCGTCGAAGCTGCCGACTTGATCGACCAGGGCGTAGACGTCGGCGTTGTTCTTGACCACCTCGAGGTAACGTCGGTTCGAGAGCTCCAGGTTGCGAACCGGGTCGGCATTCTGTGAGCGATCGAACACGGCGACTTGCTGGGTGACCTCGACGTCGACGTCGACTGCGAGATGGCGAAAGATCTCTGCCTTCGATTCGAAATAGGTATAGAAGCTCCCGCGCGCGACGCTCGCTTCGGTGACGATGTGTTCGACCGTCGTCTCGACGTAGCCGTGTCGCTTGAAGGCACGCCGTGCGGCATCGAGTAAGCGGCGGCGGGTGCGCGCCCCCTTCCAGTCGGGGCCTCGTCCGACCTTGTCGCGGCGTTCGGCCGCTGTACCGGTCGGCGACCATCCTCCGCGCGTGCGCCGCTTGGACCTGGCGGGCCGGGGCGTCGTTGCCGCGCGCGAGGCCATCACGCTCCCATTTCGGCGCCGGCGCGATCCAGCAGCTCGGCCAGCATCTCGATCGACTTCAGGAAGCCGTCCGCTTCGCGCTGACGCGGTTCCATGACCAGGTGACCGACCCCGATCTCACGGTAGCGTTCGATCTCTTCGAGGAGCAGTCCGTGGTCGTCCTTCTGTGGGTCGCGGTTGGTTCTGACCGAGATGGTGAAATCATCGTCGGGACGAAGTGCGCGTAAGCGGTCGACCAGGGGAGCTGCTTTTTCCGGCTTGAGGAAGGCGGCGTGCCAGCCGTCGTGGCGCGCCGCACGTGCCAACGCGACGTCGGCGTGACCGCCGATCCAAATCGGGATGTCGTGTGCCGGTTGCGGTTTGGCGCGGATCTTCTCGAGGCGAGCGCCGTGCACAGGATAGTCTCGGGTGAGCGGGTCCTCCGTCCACAGAGCTTTGACCATCTCGAGGGCTTCGTCTGTGCGCTTGCCGCGCTGGGTGAACGGTACTCCCAAGGCTTCGAACTCCGGCTCGCACCAACCGGCTGCCGCCCCCAGGAGGACCCGCCCGCCGCTCATCTGGTCGATGCTGGCCAGCATCTTGGCAAGTGCGATTGGGTTCCGCATCGGCATGACGAGCACCGAAGTGCCGAGACCGATACGGTGGGTCGCCGCCGCGATCCAGGCGAGGGTGACCAAGGGTTCGTACAGATACGCGGAGGGCGGGTAGTCGGCGTCGGCGGGCACCACCAGGTGGTCGCTGACCCAGACGTCGGCGAATCCCAGCTCTTCGGCGAGTATCGCCGCTCGCCGCATCGACTCTCCCGATGCGGCCGGGCCGGCTTGTGGCAGGTGGATGCCGGCGCGCAGTCGGCTCGAAGTTGCCGCATTTGGAACGCCCATAGGGTGAACTTAACCAAATTCGACATCAATGTCGAATTTGGCTAACGTAACATCATGATCGAGCTGGAGACGACGATCGAGACCGACGAGGGCAGCATGGGTACCTTCGTCGTTCGTCCGGACGGCGAAGGGCCGTCGCCGGTGGTTCTCTTCTTGATGGACGCCCCCGGCAAGCGTCCACTGCTGCACGACATGGCTCGTCGCATTGCGTCGCACGGCTACTACGTCTTGTTACCGAATCTGTATTACCGGATGACGCCGGAGTTCGAGCTCGACTTCTCCAGTCGTGAGTCGTTCAAGCGAATGACCGAGCTCATGTACAGAGTCGGCAACAACATGGCGGTACGTGACGCCGCGGCGCTTCTCGACTACGCCCAGTGCGACCCGCGAGCCTCGAGCGACAGAGTCGGTTGCGTCGGCTACTGCATGAGCGGACCTTTTGCGATCTGTGTCGCTGCGGAGCATACCGACCGTGTGCGCGCCGCCGCCTCGATCTACGGCACCCGCATGGCGGTCGACCGTGACGACTCGCCGCACTTGCGTCTCGCGGCGATCGACGGCGAGATCTATGTCGCCTGCGCCGAGTACGACGATTACGCTCCGCCTGAGATGGTCGATCGGTTCGAGGCGGCGATGGTCGAGAGCGGCGTGCGCGGGCGATTGGAGCGATACCCCGGTACGCATCACGGTTTTGCCTTCAACGACCGCGGGGCTTACGACGAAAGCGCCGCGGAGCGTCACTGGGTTGCTCTACTCGATCTCTTTGCGCGCAACCTCGAGCCGGAGCGGATATGAGCGACCCTTTCGTCAGCAAGGTCGATTGCCGCGATTTCGTAGCGGAGGTGCGTTTGCTCCGACCTCCCAACAACTTCTTCTCTCTGCGGATGATCGAGCAGCTTGCCGAGATCCTCGAGGATCTGGACAGCGACTCCACCTGCCGGGCCGTGATTCTCAGTGCCGAAGGGAAGCACTTCTGTGCGGGTGCGGACTTCTCGGGTGCGGCGGGAGATTACTCGACGGCCGACCTGTATCGCGCGGCCGGGCGTCTCTTTCGCACCCGAAAGCCGGTCGTTGCCGCCGTACAAGGCGCCGCGATCGGCGGCGGACTGGGCCTGGCGCTGTTCGCCGACTTCCGCGTCGCGGCGCCGGAAGCCCGCTTCAGCGCCAACTTCGCGCGACTCGGTTTCCACCACGGCTTCGGGTTGAGCGTGACCCTACCGTCTCTCGTGGGTAAGCAACGGGCCGCTGAGCTGCTCTACACCGGCCGTCGAGTCAAAGGGGAAGAGGCCGTATCGATTGGGCTCGCCGACCACTTGGCTGGGCTCGACCAGCTCGGGGAAGTCGCGCGCGGGGTTGCCACCGACATCGCCGCCTCGGCGCCGCTGGCGGTGCAGTCGATCCGCGCGACCTTGCGCGGCGATCTCGCCGATCAAATCACGGCGGCGACCGACCATGAGCTGGTCGAACAAGAACGGCTCCGACTGACCAGCGATTTCAAGGAAGGAACGCGGGCGATGGCAGAGCGGCGCCCGCCGAGGTTCACCGAGTCGTGATGGCAATCTGTGCCCTTCGACGCCGTGGGCTGAACCCCACCTGCCTCCGGCCGTAGGCTCGAACGATGCCCGGATCTTCGAGAATTGGAGGTGTCGTCGTCGCTGCCGACACCCTGGACGCGGCCGAGTTGGTCGAGAGTGCCCGTCGGTTGGAAGATCTCGGGTACGAGTGCTTGTGGCTGCCTGACGTGTTCGGCCGCGAGATCTACGTCACCGCGGGCCACATCCTGGCCAATACCACGCGACTCAAGGTCGCCACCGGGATTGCGCATGTCTACGGGCGCGATGCCCTCTCGACGCTGCAGGCAGCGCGCACGCTGAGCGAGCTCTCCGATGGACGTTTCCTACTTGGGCTGGGGGTTTCCAATCCGATGGCTGCCGAGCTGCACGGCGTCGCCTGGGGCAAGCCGGTCGCTCGTATGCGGAGATTCCTGCAAGCCATGTCGTCGGCGAAAGTGCGGGTTCGCACGCCCGTGCCGGCGGCGCCGGTATTGCTGGCGGCCCACGGACCGAAGATGTTGCAGGTCGCGGCGGAGCTCGCCGACGGCGCCAACACCTATTTGATGCCCGCCGAGCACACTCGGCACGCGCGTCCGATCCTCGGCGCGGACAAGAGACTCAACGTAGTCCTCCCTTGCTGCCTCGCCGGCGACGCTGCGACCGGCCGTGCTGCCGGACGACGTGCCCTATCGCTCTACTTGCCGCTCGACGTCTATCGCGAACGCTGGAGCGAGTTCGGTTTCTCAGCGGAAGATTTCGACAACGGCGGCAGCGATCGGTTGATCGACGCCTTCTTCGCAAGCGGTGACGAGAAGACGCTGCGCGCGAGGATCGCGGAGCACGTGCAAGCCGGGGCCGACGAGGTCATCCTCTTGCCGCACCCCGCCGACCCCACGACCGGACCGATCGCCTGGGACCTGCTCGAGCAGCTGGCGCCGACCTAGGCTTTTCGTCTTGTCCCCAATTGCTCGACGCGATCGCTCCGTGAGCTCGCAACCGTCCCTCAGTGGACGTGCGCTGTCTCTGCGGCAGACGAAGAGATCGCTCTGCGAACTTTTGTCGCGGAACCTATCGTTTGGGTCACCCACTGGAAGACGCCAATAGAGTCCGACCGCTCCTAGTGTTCCGCTTTGAACTGCCCGGCGTCACTCCGGATAAATGTCGGGAAGCGGGACTCCCAACAATCCGCGTCGTCAAAACGGATGAACTGTGGCGTCACGCCGGAGCCGAGAGTCAGAGGTAAGGGGATAGCCAAGTTCGCGCCGTGCCCCTTGAACACGTAGGAAAAACGGGGATAGGTGCGCAGTTCGGCCGAGCTCTAGAACGATCTCAAGGCGTTCGCCGTCGCAATGTGTACCTGCTTACTCTTGGTGCCTTTTTCCCAGGCAGAAGCTGCCGAACATTGTCGCTTGACCAGGGGCCGCCGAAGTGTCACTTCCAAACAGAGGTTCTGCGTCACGCAAGAGGACTGATTCTCTGATTCAGGATGTGGACGGCGCTGCTGCGCGTTCGGTTGCTCGCTGAGCCCGGAGCGGAGGTGGCGCTAGGCGAGATCAAGGGCACCGGGAGGATGGGATGTTGCGAGTTGCTG
>JANQHZ010000810.1 GCA_028282445.1 Candidatus Binatia bacterium
TTTCTGCTACGTCAATCAAGTAGCGCTAAGAATCCACGGCTACCGGATGCCGTCAAGCGCGAAAATCCAACGAACGACGACGCCGGGAACGACCGGCCCCGGGCCCAAACCCGGGCGATTATTGAAAAGTCGTAATGCCGGCACCGAAGAGCTGCTCGACCGCCTCGACCATTCCATCGGTTGCAGCGACGCGCAGCTCCGGGAGCTCGAGAATGGTCTCGGTGCGGTCGGGCAGCAGCAGGTGCAGGAAGGCCGGGCAACTGCCGGAGTGGGCCTCCAACGCGCTGCGCAACGAACGCAGGCGGCTCTCGTCGACGCTGTCGGCAAGCAACGCGAAATGGACCTCCTGTACCGTGTGCTCGCGCTCGTCGACCAGCAAGAGGACCTCGTCGGCGATGATCTGAGCGCGCTCGTCGCCGACCTCGAGGGTGCCTTTGATACAAATCGGCTCGTCGGTCGCGAAATCGATCTGCGCCTTGCGATAGGTCTCCGGCCAGCAGATGACCTCGACCGTTCCGGTCTTGTCCTCGAGAGTGAAGCTGGCGTAGCGGTCGCCTTTGCGACTATTGCGCAGGCGCAGACTCTGGATGACGCCACCGACCGAAATCTTGGTTTGGTCCGGCCGCGCCTTGAGCTCGGCCGTCGAGCAGTTGGTGAATCGCCGCAGGTCCTTCTCGTACTTGTCGAGAGGGTGCCCGGAAATGTAGAAGCCGAGCGCCTCGCGCTCCGCCTTGAGCATCTCGCGGTCGGTCCACGGCGCCACCGACGGCAGCGGCGGCTCCGGTGTGACCTGGCCGTTGGCGCCGAACAGCCCCATCTGGTTGCTGGCCGCATCGCGCGCTTCCGAGGCAGCCCATTGCAGGGCGGCGTCGAGGCCTTCCAACAGGCGACGTCGCGACTCGCCGGTAAAGTCGAACGCCCCGCATTTGATCAGCCCTTCGACGACCTTTTTGTTCACTTGTTGCCCTTGGGTGCGCTTGCAGAAATCGGGCAGCGAACGGAAAGGGCCGTCGGCGTCGCGAACCGCCAGAATCGACTCGATGGCGCGCGCTCCGACCCCGCGCACCGCGCCCAAACCGAAGCGGATGGGGCGCAACTTGCTCTGCTTGGGCGGTAATACGGTAAAGTCCTCGCGACTCTCGTTGACGTCCGGCGGCAGGATCTGGATGCCGCGCTCGCGGCACTCGGCGATGTTCTTGAACGTCTTGTCGGTGTCGCCCATCTCGAGGGTGAGCAACCCGGCGAGAAACTCCTCGGGGTAATGCGCCTTGAGATAGGCGGTGTGGTAGGAGATCAACGCGTACGCGGCCGAGTGCGACTTGTTGAAGCCGTACATCGCGAAGGTCTCCATCTGATCGAAGATCTCCGTCGCCTGCTTCTCCGAGACTCCGAGCCCCTGCGCGCCTTCGACGAAGCGAGCGCGCTCGATCTTCATCTTCTCGGGGTCCTTCTTCCCCATCGCGCGGCGCAGATTGTCGGCGTCGCCGAGGCTGTACCCGGCCAGGACCTGGGCGATCTGCATCACCTGCTCCTGGTACACGATGACGCCGTAGGTCGGCTCCAGAATCGGCTTCAGCTTGGCGTGCGGGTAGCTGACTTCCTCCCTTCCGTGCTTGCGCTTGATGTACTGGTCGACCATGCCGCTATCGAGCGGCCCGGGTCGAAACAGCGCCAGCACGGCAATGATCTCTTCGAAGGTACTCGGTCGCAGCTGCGCCAGCAGCTTGCGCATACCGCCCGATTCCATCTGAAACACGCCGATCGCATCGGCCTTAGTGAGCAGCCGATAGGTTTCCTTGTCGTCGAGCGGTAAGCTGGCGAGATCGATCTCGATGCCACGCCCCTCTCTGATGCGGCGTACGATGTTGGCCAGCATCGTGAGCGTCTTGAGACCGAGAAAGTCGAACTTGATGAGACCGATATCCTCGATGTGAGGACCCGCGAACTGGGTCATCACGCTGCCTTCTTTGTCGACGAAGAGCGGTAGATCCTCGACCAGCGGGCGGCTGCCGATGACGATGCCGGCGGCGTGCTTGGAGGCGTGACGCAGCAGCCCCTCGAGCCGCAGTGCCAGGTCGAAGAGCTCTTCGTCGCGACCGCCCTTTTTCTGAATCTCTCGCAGCCGCGGCTCCATCTCCAGGGCCTTGGCAAGAGGAAAGTCCTTCCCCTGTTTGGGCGCTGGGTAGAGTTTGGCCAGCCGGTCGGTCTCTCCGAAGGTAAAGTCGAGAACGCGGCCGACGTCCTTGATCGCCGCCTTCCCCTTGAGCGTTCCGAAGGTCACGATCTGCGCGACGTGATCCTCGCCGTACTTTTTGCGCACGTAGCGGATCACCTCTTCCCGCCGTTCGAAGCAAAAGTCCATGTCGATGTCGGGCATCGACTTGCGCTCCGGATTCAGGAAGCGTTCGAAGAGGAGGTTGTACGGGATCGGGTCGAGGTCGGTGATCCTGAGCGCATACGCGACCAGACTGCCGGCCGCTGAGCCACGCCCGGGGCCGACCGGTACACCCTCGCGCTTGGCGTGCTTGGTGAAGTCCGCGACGATCAGGAAGTATCCGGAAAATCCCATGCTGTGGATCACTTCGATCTCGTGCTCCAGACGAGCGCGGTACTCCTCCTCCTTCTCGTCCGTCCAGTCCTCCTGCTCGCGCAGCGGCTCGAGGCGTTCTTCGAGCCCCTGGCGGGCGTCGCGCGCCAACTCTTGCTCGAGGGTGAGGCCGCCGGAGGTCTGGAACACCGGGAACTGATAACGGCCGAACTCGAGCTCGAGATCGATCCGCTTGGCGATGTCCACCGTGTTGGAGATTGCCTCGGGCGTATCGGGGAACGCCGCCAGCATCTCCTCGGCGTTCTTGACGTAGAGCTGGTCGGTCCCGAAGCGCCACCGGCTGTCGTCGCTCATCGTCTTGCCGGTTTGGATGCACAACAGCGCGTCGTGGGCGTGGGCGTCGGCCGGCTCGAGATAGTGACAATCGTTGGTGGCCACCAGCGGCAGCGACAGCTCGTGGGCGAGCTCGACCAACGTCTTGTTGGCCGAGTTCTGTTCTTTCAGGTGGTTGTCCTGGATTTCGACGTAGTAACGTCCGTCGAACATCTCGCGGTACTCGCCCAGGACGGAGCGAGCGCGATCGAGCGAGCCCGCCGCAATCGCGCGATTGACCTCGCTGGCGAGGCAGCCGGAGAGCGCGATCAGTCCACCGTTGAGCTCGCGCAAGAGCTCCTTGTCGACGCGAGGCTTGTAGTAGAAGCCTTCGGTGTAGCCGGCGGTCACCAGGCGGCAGAGATTCTGGTAGCCCTGCTTGTTCATCGCCAGCAGAATCAGATGGTAGTTGCCGGCGGTCTCGTGATCGTCGCTGCGGACGATCCGCTTCTTGTCGCGACGGTCGCCGGGGGCGACGTAGACCTCGCAACCGATGATCGGCTGCACGCCGGCTTTCGCTGCCGTCTTGTAGAACTCGACGGTGCCGAACATGTTGCCGTGGTCGGTCATCGCCACCGCCGGCATGCCGGCGCCGGAGATCCGCGGAATCAGTCGATCGATCTTGTTGGCGCCGTCGAGCAGGCTGTACTGGGTGTGCAGGTGGAGGTGGACGAAGCTCACGACACGCCCTCCGTAGCGAAGAGCGAGAGCGCGGCCCGGGCCGAAAATCGTCCGTCGAAGTGCCGGGCCGTGCGGCGGTTCGAAACCGCCCGGATCGGGCCCGGAACAACCCCCGTCTCAGTCGCGATCGCGCCGCTCGAACTCTTCAACATCACCCCTCCGCAACCAGACCTCCACACATACTCAGCCGGGCGAGAAAGTCAAAATTCCACAGCCCAGCCGCCGAACCGCGCGCCCTACTCCCACTCGATCGTCGCCGGCGGTTTCGACGAGATGTCGTACACCACTCGGTTGACACCCTTCACTTCGTTGATGATGCGACTGGAAATACGCGCCAACAGCTCGCCCGGCAGGCGCGACCAATCCGCCGTCATGCCGTCGACGCTGTCCACGGCGCGGATCGCAATGACGTTCTCATACGTCCGCTCGTCCCCCATCACTCCGACCGTGTTGACCGGCAACAGCACCGCGAACATCTGCCAAATCTTGTCGTACCAACCGGCCGAGCGAACCTCCTCGTGCAGGATCGCATCCGCCGCCTGCACGATGGCAACCCGCTCGGCGCTAACCGAACCGAGGATGCGAATCGCGAGGCCGGGCCCCGGAAAGGGGTGTCGCCCGATGACGTCCTTCGGCAGCCCGAGCGCCAGGCCGAGATCGCGCACCTCGTCCTTGAACAACTCCCGCAGCGGCTCGACCAACTCGAGCTTCATCCGCTCCGGCAACCCGCCGACGTTGTGGTGCGACTTGATGGTGGCGGACGGTCCTTTGAAGGAAACCGATTCGATCACATCGGGATAGAGCGTCCCCTGGGCGAGAAACTTCACGTCCGACAGCTTGTTGGCCTCCGCCTCGAAAACTTCGATGAAGGTCAGTCCGATCGTCTTGCGCTTCTTCTCCGGATCTTCGACCCCGGCGAGCCTCTCGAGAAACAGCCGACTGGCATCGACTGCTTCGATGCGGCAACTCATCGCGTCGCCGAGAACTCTCATCACGGTACCCGCTTCGTCTCGACGCAGGACGCCGTTGTCGACGAAGATACAGGTCAGCTGGTCGCCGATCGCCCGGTGCAGCAGCGCCGCCGTCACCGTCGAATCGACACCGCCGCTGAGCCCGCACACGACCCCGGCCGAGCCGACCTGCTCGCGCACCCTGGCGATCTCGCGTTCGATGAAGTTCTCCATCGTCCAATCCGCCGAGGCGTGACAAATGTGAAAGACGAAATTCTCCAGTATCTCCCGGCCGCGCGGCGTGTGCACCACTTCCGGGTGAAACTGCATCGAGAACAGGCGACCCTCGGCATCGCGACACGCCGCCACCGGGGAGTTGTCGCTGTGCGCGAGCGCCAACCAGCCATCGGGCATGCGTTCGAGCCGGTCGCCGTGGCTCATCCAAACCCCGGTGTGCTCGCCGACGGTAAAGCCGGCGAAGAGATCCGAAACCTCGTCGATGGTCAGCTCGGCCGGGCCGAACTCACGGTGGGTGGCTCGTTCCATGACGCCGCCGTGGTGCTGCGCCAATACACCCATGCCGTAGCAGATCCCCAGCACCGGTACGCCGAGATTCATCACCGTCGGGTCGGGAAGCGGCGCGTCCTCCGCGTATACGCTGGCCGGACCGCCCGAGAGAATGATGCCCTCGGGTTGCATCTCGCGGACGCGATCAATCGCGAGATTGAAGGGATGGATCTCGCAGTAGACATGAGCCTCGCGAATCCGCCGAGCGATCAGCTGAGTGTACTGCGAACCAAAATCGAGAATCAGAATCATAAGGTCACCAGAGTGATGCCGCTGCCTCGAGCCACCGCTCGGCCGTCAGCCACGAAAGCAAAAACGACGATTCACCACGGAGGCACAGAGTCACTGAGAATCGCTGAATTGGGAACCCATCGCCCCGCCGCAAAAGGCCACGCCGTTCTCGACACCGCCCGCCTCCGTGTCTCTGTGCCTCGGTGGTGAAGAAAATCCTCTCAGCTCTCGCGGCGGTAGTTGGGGGCTTCCTTCGCGATGAAGACGTCGTGCACGTGGCTCTCCTGCAACGACGCATTCGAAACCCGCATGAACCGCGCATTCTCGTGCAGCTCGGGGATCGTTCGACAGCCGCAGTAGCCCATCCCGGCGCGCAAGCCGCCGACCAGCTGGGCGACGATGTACGTCAGTGGCCCCTTGTGAGGGACCCTCCCCTCGATTCCTTCCGGGACGAGCTTCATCTGATCGGTCTGCTCGCCTTGCCCGTAGCGATTGCGGCTGCCCTCGCGCTCGCGCATCGCCTCGAGCGACCCCATGCCGCGGTAGAGCTTGTAGGTTCGCCCCTGGTACAGAATCGTTTCGCCGGGGCTCTCTTCGGTTCCGGCGAACAGTCCGCCGATCATGATCGAGTTGGCTCCCGAGGCGAGTGCCTTGGGGATGTCGCCGGAGAACTTGATCCCGCCGTCGGCGATGACCGGGATGTCGTAGTCCTTGGCGACCGAAGCCGCCGCCGCGACCGCGGTCAATTGCGGCACGCCGACACCGGAAACGACCCGGGTGGTGCAGATCGACGCCGGCCCCATGCCGATCTTGAGAGCGTCGGCGCCGGCGTCCGCAAGCGCTTTGGCGCCTTCGCCCGTCGCCACGTTGCCGGCGACCACGTCCGTGTTGGGATGCGCGGTCTTCACCTCGCGAACGGTGTCGATGACATTTTGCGAATGACCGTGCGCCGTATCGATCACCAACACGTCGGCGCCGGAGGCGACCAGCGCGGCGGCGCGCCCGGCTCGGTCCGGACCGGTTCCGATCGCGCCTGCGACCCGCAGACGCCCCCACTCGTCTTTGCAAGCGTTCGGGTAGGCCGCCGCCTTCTCGATGTCCTTGACGGTGATCAGCCCTTCGAGTCGGCCGTCGTCGTCGACGATGAGCAACTTCTCGATGCGATTC
>JANQHZ010000831.1 GCA_028282445.1 Candidatus Binatia bacterium
GCATCCCGGCCCCGCGCAATCAGAGCTCGACAACGGGTGATGTAGGGAATCTCGAACCAGAACAGCATCACCTCGGGATCTGCCGCAGAGGCTGATTCCAGCCACTTCTCGGTTGCTGTCAGGTCGCCGCGCAGGATGTCCAAACGGGCGCTTCCCGAGAGCGCGATCGGTAGAAGCGCGGGTTCGCGTTCCCGCACGAAGTCTTGCGCCGCGACGACGGTCGCCTGCGCTTCGTCGGTCCTGCCGCGCAAATGGTAAGCGAGCGCGAGCGCAATCATCGCATCGGTCGCACCTCGGATATTGTGGGTCTGCCGCCATTGCGCCGCCTCCTCGAAGTAGCGGATCGCCCTTTCGATCCGGCCGAGCTGCAGGGCGACCATTCCGTCCAGGTAGTCGTTCCAGGGCTGCAAATTCGCCAGCTCGAACTCGCCGGCGACCCGACGCGCACGGCGCAGGAGTGGCTGAAAGCCGACCGGTTCGGCATCGATATAGGAAATGAACACCAACGAATGCGCGAGATTCGTTTCACGCGCCGGATCGAGGCGGCCGAGTCCACGCAGCCGGCCGTGCAGAAACTCTTTCGCCCACGAGTACTCCCCGACCATCTGTCCGGCGAGCGCGAGCAGGACCTCGCTGAAAACGACTGCCGGGCGCTCCTGGTCCGCCGTCTCGGCGGTCACCGCGCGCAGGTAGTCAAAGCTGCGCCTACCGTCGCCATCGAGGAGTGCGACGAGGCCGCGGAACGTGCCGATCTCCCCCGCCAGCTCGCTCGCTTCCGGCGTTCCCTCGACCAGTTCCTCGACTCTGTCGAGGAGCGGCGGAATCGCTCGCACGTTCAGGTGATAGTAGAGAATGTACGTTTGCGCGACGAGGATCCGCGGGTTGTCGTGGATCACCTCGTCCGGCAGCCGGGACAACCACTTGTCGACGAGGTACCATTGACCGGCGCGAACGAAGTGCCCGAGGTTGCGCCCAACCAGCCCCGCGGCATTCTCGATATCGCCGCCGGCGTGGGCTTGTTCGATCGCGTCGTCGACGAACCCGTTGTCTTCGAACCAACGGCTCGCGATGCGGTGGAGATCTCGCTTCTCCCCGAAGTCACGGCTATGCGCCAGCTGGTTGCTGAGCATCGTGCGAAACTCATGGTGGTAACGAACCCACTTCCCATCGGCATCGACCGGAATCGCGAACAGGTTCTCCCGCACCAAGTAGCCGACGAATCCCCCTGGACCGAAGTCCTCGGCGCCAAGGGAGTCGCCCGCGATCGCCAACAGCGCCTCCTCACAGAAGCGATCGAAGATCGACGACAACAACAGCAGTCGATGCACGGGTGGCGGTAGGCGGCGAAGCACTTCCTCCAGCAGATAGTCGCTACTCGCCGACATCCCGCCGCGAAGATTCTCCCAGACCCTTGCGGGTGAGTCGCCGTGACGCAATGCGAGCGCCAACAACCGGAGCCCGACTGCCCATCCTTCGATTTGTCGGTCGACGACGGCGAGTTGATCGGCCGAAACGCGCACCCCTTCGCGCGCAAAAAAGTCTCTCGCTTCTTCGCTGCCGAAGCGAAGCTCCTCCTGGCCGATCTCGTTGAACCGCTCTCCGGCCCGCATTCGCGCCAACGGAATCGATGGGGCCGAGCGAGTCGCAATGACGAAGCGCACGCCGTGGGGCGGGTGGACGAGTAGTCGTTTCAGCAACTCCTCGGAAGAAGAACCGCTACCGAGGCGTTGGAAATCGTCGAGTACGATGTTGCAAGGACAATCCAAACGCTCCAAGTCTTGGCCCAGGTGCGCCGCCAGAGTCTCGATCGAATGCGGACGGGTATTGCTGGCAAGAAGGCCTCGCACGGTGGCGCACGCGTCTGGATCGAGGTCACAGACCGCCGCGCAAAGATATTGGAGAAACACGCGTGCCGCAGCATCGTGCTCGTCGAGGGACAGCCACACGGTGTCCCCGGGGTGCTTGTCCGCCCATTGGCTCAGCAAGATGCTCTTGCCGTATCCGGCGGGGGCGGAGACCACGGTGAGCGGAGCGTCGGGAACCCGATCGACCAGTCCGACCAGCCGCCTGCGCGCGATCAGGCGATCGCTCGTGCGGGGGCGGTGGAGCTTGGTCTTGAGGATCGCGCCGCCCGCGTCGGTTGTTTCGCCCGCCGATCGGCCAGGTTTCCGTTGCTTACGCGCCACGGTGGCGGCATAGCGAACGCCCCCTGGCTCCGCAATACGACGCCGGCCGATCCACGATTTGCAGCGACCCGAGGAGGCTGCGGACCGCCGTCCAGGATCGGAAGAGCGGGGCCTCCGGCCCTTCGATCGCCCGACGCGCGTCGGGCGGATGGATCGAAAAGAGCAGAGATCTCCGGTGCTGTAGGTCCTCCTACCTCTGTGGCCTGCGAACCGAACGCCCGGGGTAGACTCCCTCCACTACCTTCGAGCCGCGTACGACTTGGATGCCGTTGACGATCACATGAGGAATCCCGGTCGAGGGCAGCCCACCATCCTTCATGGTCGAGTTGTCCCGAACGGTCTCCGGGTCGAAGATCGCGATGTCGGCATCGGCGCCGACCTGGATGCGGCCTTTCTTCGCCATTTGCTCTACGCCGTTGGCTTCGAGGAAGTCGGCGATCAGGTACGACATCTTTGCCACCGCATCGCTAAGAGGGATGTCGACTTTCTTCTCGCGAACCAGCCGTAGGAGTCGAGCGTGCGCGCCGGCGCCGCGCGGGTGCCCGTTGACGCCGTCATACGGAGTGTCCCAGTCGACGGCCGGCTTGCCTGTGGCGCGCACGGTGAAGGGATAGGCGTCGCTGCCGAGCACGGTGTTGGGGTGAGCCAGCGCTTTGTGCACGGTATCTTCGGTCGCGTTGTAGAACATCACCGAGGTACCCGGCGCGCTCTTCACCAAATCGTCATAGCGCTCTTTGGTGAGCGGTTTCATATTGGACACCTCGATGATGTCCTTGTAGTCGCGTCCCATATTGGGGCCGTAGTTGTCCGGATGCAGGTAGTCCGCGCCGGCGATCGTACCGCCGAAGTCGTACGGATAGATCTCGGCGATGACCTGGATGCCCCTGGCCCGCGCATCGTCGATAATCCGTAGAGCGTCGGGGGTGAGCGAAAGAGTCTGGGCGGTGATGTGCTGAACCACCAGACCACCGCCGTAGACCTGCTGCGGAGCCATCATTTCGTCGATGCCCAGCAAGCCGCTGGTCGGCGGCATTTGGCTCGAGAAACGCGCGTGGACGAAGGCCGCTGCGCCGTACTGGCCCACCAAACGCTGCACGATGTGCGACTCGCGCTGGGTCGCGCCCTTCACCATGTAGCCCGGGGCGTGGCCGATGCCGATCGCCCCCTGCCGCAATCCCTCCTCGAGCTTGGCGGCGATGGTGTCGAGTTGGTCCGGGGTCGCGATCTGAGTCGACCACTTCATCGAGGTGTGGGCCGCCTTTGGAACCTGCATGTCGTACAGGAAGTCGCCGTGGGTCAGCGTCCTGTAGCCGGGGTTCAGCACCGTTTCTCGCACGGGGATGGTGCCGACCGACGCGCCGAAATTGGACTGCGACTTGCCTTCGAGCTGAGCGTACCAATCTTCGACCGGGTAGACCCCGGCCTCGAGCTCGAGCGGAGTGGTAACGCCGTCACGCAGCGCCAGCTTCTGCCCGAAGGGCGCCGCCGTATTGTGATGGTGCATGTCGATGAAACCCGGAGCTACGACATGACCGGTCGCATCGATCGTTTCAGCGCCACGGATCTGATCCTCGGTCACCGCGGCGATCTTGCCGTCCTTGATGCCAACGTTGCGAACGGCATCGAGCTGGGTCTCCGGGTCGATGACGCGACCGTTGGTGATGACCAGGTCGAAGTCACCGGAGCCGACTGGATTCTGCGCCGCACAGCCGATCGAAAGGCCGACGGCTAGCGCGATCACGCAACAGACTCTCTTCATCGTTCTCCTCTCCGATTCGTCTTCCAACACCTGACCGGGGCGTTGCACCCACGGTCAGCGTCATGACTAGTCGTTGTTGCCGCGACTCCACCCACCCATTTCGGGGGGAAAAAGAGTGGGTTGGGCCCGGCAAGCCAGGGTACGAGCGGCATCTGCCATCCGGCGTACTCAGCTCCGTCCCCCGCTACCCACGGAGTCCGTCAACGCTGACCGTGGACGACCGCGCCGTATCGCGTTGCGACCGGTATCGGCTCGGAGCCGGCTCAGCCAAGCCCCTCGCTTTTCACCCCTAAAGGGGGAGGGAGGAGCGACCGAAACGACTCTACTTTCTTACATTGGCGTGGCTACCGCCTCGATCGACTGTGGGCGCGAGCCTGTTCAACCGAAAGCGGAGGGGAAAAGTACGATGACACGGAGTCTTTCTCGGGCGGGTAGAACAATGATCGCAGCGGCGGCCTTGATGATCGCGGCGCCTCTTTCCGGAGGCGCCGACGCGCAATCGGGCCATGGACAGGCACATCCACATGGGGTGCGGGCTTCACACCGTGCAGACAGCCAAGGCGGCGGCCAAGACGAGATGCTCGCACTCTCCAAGCTTGCCCCTGAGCTGGTCTATCAGGAGATGCGGTACCGTAAGTTCTACGGCGATCCGGTGATCACGCGCGACGTCGCAGACAGCGGATGGCTCTCGCGCCCCTTGCTGCTGGGCAGCTTGTGGGGAGCGCGGGAGACCGCGCTCGAGAACGGGGTGCTGTTCGGCGCCGGGATCACCCAGGTGCTACAGGGGGTCGTCGCCGGTGACAGCGACGACGATGCCAACTATGTCGGCTCCGCCGATGTGTGGTTGGGACTCGACTCCGGACGCGCGGGACTGTGGCCCGGGGGGCTCATCTTCGCTCATATCGAAGGCAACTGGGGCGATCCGGTTAGCGGCAGCGGCGCCCTGCTGCCGGTCAACGCCGATTCGATCGACCCTGGGCTTCCGTCGAAGTTTGCGCTTTCCGAGTTGTATCTCACCCAAGCCCTCTCCGAGCAGGTGATGATGATCATCGGCAAGGCGGATTGGGCGGCTTTTGTCGATACGACCTTCTTCGCGAACAACGAGCGGACGCAGTTTCTCAACGAGGGCCTGATGAACAACGCCGCGCTCGGGGCGTTCGTCCCGTATACTGCGCTCGGCGCGATGTTCCTGGCGACTCCTACCAAGGAGCTGGCGATCGGAGGGGGAGTCATTCAGAACGCCGGCAACGCAACCAAATCGGGCTTCGACGAGCTCGACGTCGACAAGCTGACCTTCGCCGGCGCGCTGATGTACAATCCGATCTTCGGGAAGCTTCCCGGCAGCTACCAGATGCTTCTCGGCTACACGAGTAAAGACAGTCCGGACTTCGCTGTCGATGGTCGTTACTTCATCGAAGAAATCATCGGCGTTCGACCGACCAACGATAAGGAAGGAAACTACGCGTTAACGGTGACGGCCTCTCAGTACGTCTGGGTGGACGAGAGCGTGAGCGTCGGGCGCGGGCGGCTGCCGGTTGGGTTCGGCCCGTTCCTGCGACTCGGATTCACCCCGGACGACCGCAACTTGATCGACCAGTTCTACAGTGTCGGCGTCGGCGGGACCGGAATACCAAGTGTCGGGCGCGCCGACGATCACTGGGGCGTCGGTTGGGCGGGCGCCCACATCAGCAGCGACTTCCGGGGTCTGGCGGGAGACCTGGGCGCTACCGGGCTCGACGATTTCGAGCACGTGGTCGAGGCATTCTACAATTTCGCGCTGACCCCGGCCGTATCGATCAGCCTCGACATCCAGTACGTCAACCCTACCAACTCCGATCGCGACGACCTGGTTCTCATGGGAACACGCCTCCAGCTCGACCTCTGACTCCCCCAATATGGTTGGCGTCTCGCCAAGTGTCTGCCGGAATCAGCGGCCCATGCGGCGATCGTAGGAGCGATGGACGCGGTTGATCAGCTCGGGATCGCGATCGGTGTTGCCACTGGTCGCGAGCTCGACTCGCACACCGCCGTCGGCGCGTGTCCGCAGGGTCGCGGTCACTCCGATACCGTCGCGGTTGCCTCGAATGATACCGGTCGAGCGATCGGCCTCGGTCACCCGAAGCCCCTGGTCTTCGAACGCACCGAGAGCCGCGCTCCACGAACGCTCGAACGGGCTGGGAGACGACGGCACCGACACGACCGTCGCCGGCGTCGTTTGGTAGTAGGTGCAGCCGGCCTGCAGAGCCAGGCAAGCTATCGTCGGCGCGAGCAGACGCTTCAAGGCTCGACCTCGCTCCACGTCGAGTCTGGATCGAAGCTCTTGATCGAGCCTACCAGCGATGCGGTCTTGGGTCCGAGGTCCTTTTGGTAGACCGTGCCTTCGTGATTGACGATGAAAGTCATCACTCCGGTCTCGTCATAGTCGATCGGCCACGCGACGAGGGCGAATCCTCCCCTCATGCGGCCGCCAATCATGTAGTCGTAGGCGCCTCCGCGCGCGTTCGCCCCCTGCGCCTTGAGAATTCGGAAGTGGTACCCGTGGTAGCCGTCGCCCTTTCTTCCGGTACCGAACCCCGGCCCGAGGGGACTTTCCGCCTCGCCCGGAAGCGCCGCCCAGTACAAGCCGTCCTGCTTGCCGGGGGTGCTCAAGATGCGCTGAGCATACTCGGGCACACCGTCGCCGTTGTGATCGAGCTCGGCGTATTCGATCTGCGCGTCGCGGTAGGCCAACGACGCTTGGATCGCCGACAGCTCGTTTTCACCGATGCGCCGGGTCAGGATCTCGTCCGCCGCTCCTCTGGTATCGAAGCGCCATTCGTCGCCCTTGCGAACGATCGGAATCGGCAGGGTCCACCCCCCTTTGCCGACCGACAGATGCGCGAGCTCATCCGAGTCCTGTACGATCTCGTGCTTCTTGGCCCACGCCCCGAGGAACGCGAGCTTGTCGTCGGCATCGACTCCGTCGGTTGGAATGAACCGCCGCCAATCCGAGCCGAGCACGACGCGTAGGGCGTCGGCATCGCTGGTTGCCAGCGCGTCGACAAAGGCATCCGCCGCCTTCTCCGCCGTTGGGTAGAGCTGTTGCGCCGATGACGAACCCGCATGGGTGATGGTAAACCCCAGGCAGACACCGACCAGCAGAATGGAATGCGTGAGTTGTTTCATCGTCGTCATCTCCCGCGCCTCCTACCGCCTGCGTCCGAGTCCGCCGCCACGCGAACCGCCGCCACCACCGCCACCGCGACGCATGCCGCCGCCCCCGCCGGAGCGACGGCTCGCAGCGGAGCGACGGCTCGACGATCCACGGTCGATCGACTTGCGCGCACGCGCCGGGTTGCTCGCACCGCGCAGCGCACTGTCACGCTTCTTCTTCGGCGCTTGCTTCTGCGTCCGACTGCGTTCCGCTCGCTGTGCGGCGGCGCGCGCCTGACTGCGGTCCTTGCCACTCTTTGTGGACGGCCGCTGCCGGTCGCGGTTGCTCTTTTGACTGGCCGCCTGCGCTCGCTGGCGCGTCTTCGGATCGTCACGCAGCTTCTCGCGCGAACGAGCCGGATCGAGGCCGCGCCCTTTGAGAGCTTGCTGCGCCTTGTCCCTGCTCGCGTCGCGTTGGCCGTCTCGGCCTCGGAACTGCTCGCGGCCCTTCGCGCCCGTGTTCTTCTTGCCGAACTTCTCGCGGCTGCGCTTGTCGCGGTACGGCACCCCCTTGCGGTTCTCGGGGTTGTGCTTCCACTTCACGTTCTTCTTGCGGTTGTCGATATCGATCTTGTTCCGGTCGATGTTGATGTTGTTGTACTTGTTCACATTAATGTCGACGTCGCCGCGACCCCAGTCGCAACCTCCCCACAGCGAGTCGGTCACCGCGAGGCCGAGCCCGAATCCGATTCCCGACATGAAGGCGCCGCCGAACCCGTAGATCGGCGGCGGCGGCCAGTAGAACGGCGCCGGGTAGCGCGGCCACCACCACGGACCGTAGACGACCGTCGGGTTGTATGCCGGCACGTAAACGACCTGAGGATCGGCCGGCTCGATGACGATGACGGTTTGCTCCGGCGCCGGCTCTTCGATGATGACTTTCTGCTGCTCGGTGGTCTCGAGATTGCCTTCGTCGTTGGCGCGCTTGCGCAGGCCCTGGACGGTATCCATCACGTCTTCCGGCTGCGCGAGGAAAGCGTCGCCCAGCTGTTGCACCCAATCGGGCTTGTCGCCCATCATCTCGAGCGCCTGGGGAAACGCGACCAGCGACTGCACGCTCGGATCCCACGGCTTCTCCGCCACTGCGGAGACGGCATCGTCGCCCTTCGCGTCCGGGTTCGCCTTCGACCACTTGGCAGCCTCGGCAACGTCCGCCGGATACGTCGACGCCATCAGCACCTGCGACAACAGAGCATCCGGATACAGCGCGATTGGTGCCAACAGCTGGTCGAGTTGCTCCTGCGGGAACGTAGCGTCGTCTTGCGCGAACGCACTGGTCGCACAGAGCGAGGCCGTGAGCAGCGCGGCTACCGCGCCAACGGCGACAAAGATTCGATTCATCGCATGGTTCTCCCTATCGGCCGCCGTACCGGTTAATCCGGTCTGCTCCGACATCGCGATCGTGGCCGATCTCGACGCCGCCACAGCGGTCGGCACCTCCGGCTAACATATCAACGTCAAAATCGGCAACCCGGTGGAGAAAGGTCGCAGCAACACGATCGGTCGCTAGGAGTCCGTCCGGTGGTACGGCTTGAGGCCCGGGCGCAAGTTACAGAGACCGGGAGGTCGCGGCTTCGGGGGGATCGGCTCGGCGGCTCGGGAAAACCAGTGAGCCACCGAGCCGAGGGGGAGACTGTTGGAGATTAGGAGGGGATTCAGGACGGCCGCGGCATCGGATGATGGGGCGGGATTCCGGTTCGGTCGGAGCGCTCTCGACGTACCTCGATCCACTCTTTTAGCTCTCGGAAACCATCCATCCACTCCCCGGTGACGAAGCCGGCGAGGACGAAGAGGCCCGCGACCGAGCCCCACAACATCAGGGTTACTTCGAACAGCTCGTTTCCAGACATGGCGATTCCTTTCGCGGCGACGGCCGCCGATTCGAGAATTGGTGAACTGTCGTTCACATGCAGCAGTCTAATCTCGAAACGTCATTCGTCAAGCCTTTGTCTGGACAAAAAAAGACAACAATTTTTTGTGCTGGCCTTACCTTAGAAACATCATTGATTCAGGTAGTTACGCCCGTAGGAGGGGCACCCAGCAGCTAGGACACGCGTGTGGAGCCCCAGGGGACGCGCCAAAGAGACCTGCGAGGTCGGGCGAACAAGTCCCGCAGTCACGGGCGCCGGCGACAACCCGAACCGGGCCGGACGGGCGCGAAGGGGTGGCGAGGAACTGGCTACTTCGAGCGACGGAACTGCTTGAAGTCGGGGGCCCTCTTCTCGAGGAAAGCGGTAATCGCCTCGACGTTCTCGGGAGACCCGGCCAGCTTCGCCATCGCTGCATTCTCG
>JANQHZ010000855.1 GCA_028282445.1 Candidatus Binatia bacterium
TTCGGAAGCCACGACCGGGGGCGCCACGATCGAGCTCGAGTTCCCGTTCGGCGTCGACATCAACGAAGCCCTGATCCGGGTGAACAACGCCCTCAGCCAGGTCCCCGCGTATCCGGAGAACGTCGACGAGCCCCGGCTCTATACCAGCTCGTTCTCCAACAACGCCTTCATCTACCTCCGCATCGAGCCCCTACCGGGTGCCGATATCGACATGACGATGATGCGCGACTTCATCGACGACTACGTACGGGTTCGATTCGAACGAGTCCCCAACGTCTCCGAAGTGGCGGTGATGGGCGGCGCCGAACGCCAGGTGCGAATCGAGGTCGACGCCGGACGCCTCGCAGAGCGAGGCATCACCCTAGGCGAGCTGCGCGACGCAATTCGCTCGCGCAACCGCGACATCTCGGGCGGCGACCTCGACAGCGGCAAGCGCCGCTACCTGCTGCGCACGGTCGGCCGCTTCCAGGATCTGGAAGCGGTGGAAAACATCGTCATCGCCGAGCGCGACGGAGCCTTCATCCACCTGCGCGACGTCGGCACGGTCCGTCTCGACCATTTCGAGGAACGACAACGAGCCTTTACCAACGGCAGGCCGGTCGTATCGCTGTCGATTCGCCGTGAGACCGGTTCGAACGTGATCACGATCATGGACGCCGTCCTCCCGGTCATCGACGAGATCAACCGCGACATCCTCGAGCCGGCTGGGATGAAGATGTTCCTGAGCAGTGAAGACGTGCGTTACGTGCGCGACTCCGCGATGAACGTCTGGCAGAACCTGATCCTCGGCGCCCTGCTGGCGACCGGGGTCATGTACCTCTTCCTGCGTTCGGCGCCTCTCACGCTGATCGGCGTCATGGGTATTCCGGTATGCACGATCGCAGCGTTTCTGGGTTTGCTGGTGACCGGGCGCACGATCAACGTCATCTCGCTTGCGGGCATCGCCTTTGCGATCGGCATGACGCTCGACAACAGCATCGTCGTCTTGGAAGCGATCGAGCGCGAACGTTCGAAAGGGCGGAGCGCGCCCGAAGCTGCGCTGGCCGGCGTACGCCACGTATGGCCGGCCGTCCTGGCATCGACTCTCACCACCATCCTGGTGTTTGCGCCCATCCTGTTTATCGAGGAGGAAGCCGGCCAACTCTACGCCGATGTCGCGGCGGCGATCTCGGCATCGATCTTCGCTTCGATGCTGGTCGCCGTCAGCGTGCTGCCGAGCGCCGCCTCCCGGCTTCCCGGGCCCGGATCGCCGCCACCGGAAACTCGCAGCCGACCGGTCCGGCTCATCTCCGGCGTCGTCGACTGGTTGATCGAAACCAGGCTGCGGCGCATCTCATGCCTGGTCGGAACCGTAATCGTCACCGTCAGCGCCATCGTATTCCTGACGCCGCCGGCCGAGTACCTGCCCGAAGGCGAGGAGGCCAAAACCTTCGCCTTCATGATACCGCCGCCTGGGTACAACCTGACCGAAATGACCGCGATCGCCGGCGAGCTCAACGACTTTTTCGTCCCATACGTGGAGGACGACCCGGCGAAGTTCGCGGCCGGCGAGACCGAAGTTCCCGCACTCAAACTCTTTCTTCTCATCACCGCCCCGCAACGGATCTTGGTGATCGCCGAAACCGTCGACCCAGGCCAGATCGACGCGCTGATGGACGTCCTCAACCGCCGTTTCCGCACCTACCCGGGGATGCGGGCATTCGCCTCGCGCGGCTCGATCATCACCAGCAACGACGGCGGCACCCGCAGCGTCAACGTCGACGTCAGCGGGACCGAGTTGGAGGCGATCTACGAAACGGCGATGGCGGTATACCGAACCGCCGGCAGCGCGTTCGACAACGTCCAGATCAACTCGACGCCGACCTCTCTGACATTGGGCCAACCCCTCATCGAAATCCGCCCGCGTTGGGAACGCGCCGCCGAGCTGGGATTCAACGCCCGCGATCTCGGATACGCAGTCGCCGTCCTCAGCGATGGAGCTTACGTCGACGAGTTCTACCTGGACGGCGACGACAAGATCGACATGTTCCTGTTCAGCTCGGCCGGCACCGAGCAGACCCTGGGCAACCTGGGCGACTTACCCATCCACACACCCAGCGGGTCGGTGGTGCCGCTGAGCTCGATCGCCGATCTCATCGAGACAGTAGCAACCGATACGATCCGGCGGGTCGACGGGCGGCGCACCGTCACTTTGAATGTCGTCGCTTCACGCGCAGTCGCGCTCGAAACAGCGGTCGCACGGGTGCGCCGGGACGTCATCGGCGAGCTGCAGCGCAAGAACGAGATCCCGCCTGGGGTGACCCTCGACATTTCCGGCGCGAGCGACCAGCTCGACGCC
>JANQHZ010000866.1 GCA_028282445.1 Candidatus Binatia bacterium
GGAGTCCGCCATCGCCTTGAGTTGGACCGGCGACGACACCAACGAAGTCGGCCCGTCGCTCAGCCGCGCCACGATTTCACTGCCGTGAAGAAAAGTCCGGGCCGAAAAGGCGCGTGCGGACGTGAGCGGCCACAGAACTCGAAATAGCGTACCGTAGATGTGCTGATGCGACACCGTAGCGACAATCGCCGACCGTCCCATCGACTCGCCAAAGGTGTCTTCCAAGACCGCCACCTCGTCGTCGAGGTGGCGGATCCGTTTTCGAATTCGCTTGTTGTCGCCACTCGTGCCGGAGGTAAAGAACTCGGCGAGCGGCGTCTCGGGATCTAAGCGGCCAAAGTCCGTATCCGTCCGGCAACCCGGTTCGAACGGGGAGCGAATGGTATCGAGCGCCGGTGCACTGAGCGGGGTCTCGGGCGAAACGAGGTAGCCGTCCACTTCCGACGCCAAGCGCGCGAGGGTTCCGGGCTGAGCGTTGGGAGGCAACACCGCGACCCCACCGGAGTGGGCGACAGCGAGCAGCGCGACCGCAAATTCGTACGAGTCCTCGAAGTAGAGCAACCACCGGCAAGCGGCAGCGCTCGCAAGCCGGCGACTGAGCGCCCAGACCGCCTGCGAAAGCTCATCCCAGCGTCGATCTCCAGTGGAATCAAAGGCAACGACGAGATCGCGATCGCGCCCGGCCGTCAGTAACTCGCTCAGGGGCGTCCGCTGCCCGTTCATGGGATTCACGAGAAGCGCGGCGGGACAGAGCCCTTACCTGGCGCGATTCTGGCGCACGAAGTCCGCCAGATTGCGAACCGACGCAAAGATTACCTGGTTGCGCTCCGGATCGTCTTCAATCTTCACGCCGTAGCTCTCCTCGAGTACCACGGCGAGCTCGAGCGCATCGATCGAGTCCAATCCAAGCCCCTCCACGAACAGCGGGGCATCGGTTTCGATTTCCGCTGCTTCGATATCTTCCAGGGCTAGGGCATCGATGATCATGTGCTTCAGGTCGGCTTCAATCGTATCAGGCGTCTGCATAGTTCAACTCTCGGAGAAAATGGTCGCGCAAGACCGTGTTTACCTTGCGAGCGGCCATCCCGCGAGAATCCCCCCCTTCGATGACGCTCGCCAGGGATATCGGATCCCCGACGCTCACGGACATTTTCGGTGTATCCCTGGGTATGTCGTACCAGGCCTTGCCCTTCAACCCGATTGGCGGCTCGCAGCGGATGACGACCGGAATCGGGTCGCATCCACTCGACAAGGCGATGCTGGCGGCTCCACGGCGGAACGGGTGTAGGGCGCCAATCGGCGATCGCGAGCCTTCCGGAAATATCAACAGCCGGCGCCCGGCATGCAGGCGACGGGCCGCCTCCGCGATCACCGTCCGCACACTGTCGTTGCGCAGGTAGTCTGCTTTCCTCGTGAGGTCACCGACGATCGGTGCGTCCGCCCAGCTTTTCTCGACCACATTGTCGATCTGCGGCGTCAGAGCCACGATCAGAGTCGCATCGAGCATCGTCGGGTGATTCGCCACCACGACCATCGGACCCGGGCGCTCCAAGCGTTCGGCGCAATCCACGGTCAGCTCGATCACCCCGAGCATCACCGCGGCACGCAGCACCATGCGCGCAAACCGGTGCAGGCAGCGCTGGGCGAACAGATCCTCGCCCGCTCGGCCCGCCGCAAAGATGCAACCGATCGGTATTACGGCGTGAATCACCGTCACCACCCCGACCGCCCAAAAGACGTAGATCAGGCCGACGCGTAGAATCCGCCAAAAATGGAAGGCCTGCGCCATCGACCGTTACCCCGCCCCGAAGCGGCCCCGCCGCTTCGGCCCCGCCGAGGGATCGGGAGGCGAGCACGACCCCCCTGGCCTTTTTGGATTGGCTCCCGGCATGCAATTCACGACAGAGAGCGTTCGCAGCCGGCGTGGCATTTTTCAACGGCCGAGCGAACGAGCCGCTCTCGGCCGTGCCGGTTGGCAATACCGCGCCGACTCGGTAACTATGCACAGTTTCAGAGTACCAGGATCCCGGACCACACATGACCACCGCACCACTGCCCGACGCGATCGGCGCGAG
>JANQHZ010000896.1 GCA_028282445.1 Candidatus Binatia bacterium
CGGTAACCTACGCACTTCAGGTCGCGATACCCCAAAGCCGCCCACAGGCCGCACGACAACGGACGATTAATGTAGCCGTGCATGATGTCGTACGGCGCACTGGCGAGCTCGCGGCGAATGCGGCCGATCGCCTTCAGGTCGACACGGGAGCGACAGTCGATATGCTCGAAGGAAATCCCGTGCTCGCTAAAGAAATCGGTGTCGTCTTGGTGTCCGCGAACGTTCAGAAGCAGCTTGTACTCGACCCCCTGCCGGCTCAAGGCGCTGATGACGTTGCGCTCGATGCGGTCGAGCCCGTCGGCGAGAACGAGCGTTCGGATCGGTCGGCGCTTTGGCGCGGGAGCGGTCACTCGCGCAAAATCGCTGGGTCCTCGAGCCCCATCTCGGCGCACATGGCGAGAAAAAACTCGAGGGCGGTCGGCCCGTCGTCGGCCCGCGCGATCTCCCGGTCGACGGAGAGAATCTCTTCGTCACGAGCGTGAGGGACGAGGGATGGCGGGTTGTCGATGGCTAGCATGAGTTCTGCCCCGGCCCTCCAAGGGCCGATTTCGCAGGCAACTCGATGCCATCCCAGACGCACGGAATCAACGTGCACGGCAATCGCGTCTTGGATCAGTTTGATCTCCGAAAGTTGAAGCAAGCCGCCCCCCGAGGAAGGGTGTCGAAAAATGAACCATGCCGAGATGGGCGAATACCTCCATCAAGGCTTAGGCATAGGCGAGGCTAAGGCTGAGGATGGTAGGTATGCATCGGGTACGGTAATAGCCGTCGCGCTCCGCGCGACCACCACCCTCAGCCTCGCCTGAGCCTCAGCCTTCGCCTCGATCGCCAATTCCAACACGAGAATATCGACAGCCCGTGGCAGTGAGACGGAATCAGACTGACTCACTACCCATGACCGCAACGAATAGAGCCCCACCGAGGACGACAGCGGGCCGCTATCGACGGATCTGCGTTGCTCTGTGTTCACCTGTGGCCAAAGCCCGGCTTTCCGAATCCGTTTCGGCGGCTAGCATCGAGCGATGACCGGATTCGTGCTGGCGATTCACCTCGTCTCGACCCTGTTTATGACCGGGGTCATCTGGTTCGTCCAGATCGTCCACTATCCGTTGTTCGCGCAGGTCGGGGACGCGGGATTCGCCGACTACGAGGCCGATCACACCAGGCTGACCGGTTACGTCGTCATGCCTCCAATGGTCGCCGAGCTGCTGAGCGCCGCCTGGTTGGCTTTGACTCGTCCGGCCGGACTTCCACCGGCGGCACTGTGGACCGGGCTCGCGCTCGTCGTCGCAATTTGGCTCTCGACCGCGCTGCTGCAAGTCCCGCAACACGCGCGACTGGCATCCGGTTTCGATCCCGAAGCCGCTCGCACTCTGGTCTCGACCAACTGGATCCGAACGCTCGCGTGGAGCGCCCGCGCAGCGTTGGCCGTGTGGCTGATGTCCAATCGCACCTGATGGTCTTCGACCGGTCTCGACTCGGTCGTTCCTGTCAAGCCGCAGCGCGGCGTTGACAGCCGACGACGCGACCGCAAAGTTCAGCGCTCATGGCGATCGCAAGCTCCAGCGCGGAAATCGGCGCTGTCCTGAAGAAGTATTGGGGCTTCGACGCCCTGCGTCCCCTGCAAGACGCGGCGATTCACGCTGGGCTCGAAGGTCGCGACTCGCTCGTGGTCATGCCGACCGGCGGCGGCAAGTCGCTGTGTTACCAGATACCACCGCTCGTCGCCGGGCGAACCGACATCGTCATCTCGCCGCTCATCGCGCTCATGAAGGATCAGGTCGACAGCCTCCGCCAGCTCGGGTATCCGGCCGCTGCACTGCACAGTGCGCTCGATCCGGAGTCGATGCGAGAGGTGGAGATGGGCATGGCCGAGGGCAGCTACCGTCTCGTGTTCGCCGCCCCCGAGCGGCTGGTTTCGACGCGCTTCCTACAGTGGCTGTCCAACGCGCAGATCCGCAATTTCGCCGTCGACGAAGCCCACTGCATCAGCCACTGGGGTCACGACTTTCGTCCCGAGTACCGCCAGCTCGCCGAGCTCAAGGAACGCGTCCCCGACGTCAGCCTGCACGCGTTCACCGCAACCGCGACCGCGCGGGTGCGAGACGACATCGTCGCTCAACTGCGGCTGCGCGATCCCGTCGAGCTGATCGGCAACTTCGACCGCCCCAATCTCGTCTACCGCGTACTGCCTCGCATCGACGCAAAGGCACAGACGCTGGAAGTACTCAACCGCCATCGCGACGAAGCGGCGATCGTATACTGCCTGAGCCGCCGCGATACCGAGGACCTCGCCGCATCGCTGTCGAGCCACGGTTTGCGAGCGGC
>JANQHZ010000973.1 GCA_028282445.1 Candidatus Binatia bacterium
CCTCGTGGCGAACCAACCCGCTGCCAGCAGCAAGAACATGGCCGCGGCGAGCATGGTCGGGCTCAGCGAGGGCGCAGGCGAGGGGCCGGTTGCGAACAAAATGAGCAACGGGTTGCCGTCCTCGTCGACGATCATCGCATCGGAGTTGCCGCCGGTCGACGTCGAAGAAAACACGAGGCGGCCGACTCCGGTCGGATTGTCGAGCAGCGCCAGTGGAATCGAACCTTCGACGACGTCCGCGTCCATCAGCCCGGTCCTGTCGCCGACCTGCCAATCGCCGGGATCGACCGTGGTCTCGGGCCCGAGGGAGCCTGCGTTGCACGTCTGCCGCACCGTTTCGACGACCATGGCGTCCACTGGGCTGGTTCTCTCGACCTTCATCGTGAACACGAAGTCGACGCCGTTGACGGTCGTGGCGCCGCCGTCGTCGGCGACCTGGACATCGCATCCGGTGGCACCGCTGTTGTCCACGTCGATCAGTACGCTGTGGTCGTACATGGTCGAGCCCCCGCCCGCCGATGCGGGAGCGTTGGGCGATAGCAGTGCGGCAAACGTCAGGCAGCCTACGAGCCGAGATAAGGTGTTCATGCTTAGGTCTCTAGCATGATTCCGCCGGCCTCGCGCTAGTTTAAAATCACAAAATCGGGCGCCGGCCGACCGGCTGGGATGGTGGCCCAGCAGGGCCCAGGATGGCGTCTTCGCTATGCCAGAGCGTTTGCCTATGGGGGGTCAGTCCATCTCGGCGGGGCGCAGCCGCATCGGCGATGCCCGCGGTTCTTCGGCGGGTCGCCCGCCTTCTTGGTACTCGCAGTCCGCATTGATCGACCACACGTCGCGATGGGCCGCCCGTCCGCAGGCGCGCCGCTCGACGTTCTCCGCAGCGTACAACCCGGCGAGCATGGAGTGGTCCTGGTTGTTGTAGCGGTGCTGGCCGTTGCGGCCGATCGTCTGAAGATTCCCGAGGGTGTTCAGGAAGTCCCGAATGACCAGCAGGTTGTCTTGGTAGGAGTGGTCGTAGAGCGGGTACGCCTTGGGGACGCGAACGACGACGGCGTCTTCGACCTGGCTCGATTCGATCAACCCGATGCGGCGACATTCGTCGATTGCCATGGCGATCAGTCGGTCGTCCGGCCAGCCCCATTCCGGGTCGTGTTGCCAGAGGAAGTACTCGAGCCCGAGGGAGGTGCGCGAGGCGTCCGGCACCATCTCCGCCGACCAGTTTTTATAGTTCTGGATCCGTCCCAACTTTACCTCTGGGGAATGGATGTAGATCCAGTTGTCCGGAAACACCTGGGCGCGATCGACCACCAGCACCACCGCGAGGTAGTCGCGATAGCGCAATCCTTCTGCGGCGCGGCGAACGTCTTCAGGTGGCGCCGGATCGAGAGCGCGAATCAGGTTGCGTAGGGGCATCGTCGAAATCAACTCGTCGACCTGAATCTCCTCGCTAGCGCCGTTGCGAGCGACCTCGACGCTTCGCACGCTTCCCGCTCGGTGGCGGATTCGCTCGACCGTCGCGTTCGTGCAGACGGTACCGCCGGCGCGAACGATTCGCTCGGCGCAGCGTTCCCACATCATCCCAGGCCCTAGCCGGGGGTAGTGAAACTGGTCGATGAGAGTCGTGATGACGTCGTCCGATTCGCGGTTGAGTCCGGGCACGATCGCGTTGCGCACGGCTTCGCCCAGCGACAGATTGCGGATCCGCTGAGCGGCCCAGTCCGCCGAGATCTCACTGCAAGGAATCCCCCAGACCTTCTCGGTGTAGGTCTTGAAGAAGATCTCGTAGAGACGCCGTCCGAAACGCCTGGTGACCCACTGCTCGAAGCTGGTCTCCTGCTGTGCGGGCGCCATTCTGGCGCGCGCATAGCTCGCACATATTCGAATCGCTTCAATCGTTCCCAGCGCGCCGAGTGCGCTCGAAGGCTTGAGCGGGTAGTCGAAATAGAGGTCGTTGTAGCGGATGCGCGACAGGCGCGGACGGAGGAGAAAATCCTGTCCCAGGATCTCGTCCCAGAGTGCTCGCACTCGCTCGGACTTGGAGAAGAATCGA
>JANQHZ010000911.1 GCA_028282445.1 Candidatus Binatia bacterium
AATGAGATCCTCGGTCAAGCTGAGATCTTGCCAGGTCTTTCCGCCGTCCGAGGTCGCAACGATGATGCCCCAGTCGCCGACGGCGATCCCAAAGGAACGGTCGATGAAATCGACGCTGAAGAGGTGCTTGTCGCTCGGCGACTTCTGGGCCTCCCAGGTCTCTCCGCCGTCCGAGGTGTGCACGATGGTACCGGAGCGACCAACCGCCCACCCGTGCCGATCGTCGACGAAGTCAACTGAGAAGAGAGATTCGGCGGCCCCGGTCACTTGACGCCGCCAGGTCTTGCCGCCGTCTGCGGTGTGGGCGATCGTACCGAACGCCCCACTCACCCACCCGACTTCCGCCGAGGCAAAAGAGACTCCGTACAAGTTGTCCTGCACCTTGTCGTTTGCTGCCGACGACACGCAGTACGCCGCAACCAGCGCCGCAAACGCGAGGCTTCTCACTTGCAGAAGTCGCCAATCAAACACTCGTTTGCCCCCCTCGAAAAGACGCGAACATTAGGTCAGCGATTCGAACGATGTCAACTATCCCGGCAGGTTGCGATTGGCGGCAGTCCCGAATCGAGGTATGCGAAGCGCATGGGCCTCAGAGCCACCTATGAGCCCTCTCGACCGGACAACGCCAAGGCGGCTGCAGAACGCTGTTTTTCCGATAGGTTCCGCGAGACCTGCCGGCGCCAGGGGCATCGAACCGCCCTGGTCGACGGCGAAATCCGGCTGAGCTTCAGCGCGTGGGAGCAGCGTTCCGAATCGCTCGCCGCAGCGCTGGCTGGGCGAGGCGTGAAAAAGGGCGATACCGTCGCATTTCAGCTGCCCAACTGGTGGGAAACCGCGGTGGTTTTCACCGCGATCGCTCGGCTCGGCGCTGTCGCTAATCCGCTCCTTCCCATCCTACGGGAGCGAGAGCTCCACTTCATGCTCAGCCAATCCGGCGCGCGTCACCTATTCGTACCCGGTGTCTATCGCGACGCCGACCATCGGGCCCTCGCCGCGGAGGCGCGGCGGCTCGGTGCCCCGGTCGAGAACGTCTTCCCGGTACGAGCGGGCGGCGACGATACCTTCGTCGAGATGATCGACTGCGGCCGGCGACCACCGGCAGTCGAGCATCGTCCCGAGGATCTCCTCCTATTGATGTACACCTCGGGAACGACAGCGGCGCCGAAAGGCGTGCTTCACACCAACCGAACTCTCACCGCCGAGGTCGACAGCTTGGCGCAGATTCACGACCTCTCGGTCGACGACCGTACGCTCATGCCGTCCCCTCTGACCCATATTTCCGGTGTTCTACACGGCATCATGAGCCCCGCGATGCTGGCAACGTCGGCTGTACTGATGAATCGATGGGACGCACGCCTAGGGAGCGAGCTGATTGCCAACGAGAAGGTCACCTACATGGTCGGCGCACCCATCTTCTTGCAGGACCTACTCGTTCTACCCAACGAGGGCGGCTGGTCCGAAAGTCTACGACTGTTCTCGTGCGGCGGCGCCCAGGTATCTCCGAAGCTCATGCGCGACGCTCGAGCCAAGCTGGACTGCGCGGCAAAGCGGGTCTACGGCTCGACCGAGTTTCCCACCATCAGCACGACCCACGCCGAAGACACCGACACCAATGCGATCGAAACGGAAGGTCGACCGATCGGCGCGAACGAAGTGCGGATCGTCGCGCCGAGCGGCGACCCGGTTGCGCGCGGCCGTGAGGGGGAGATCCAGGCGCGTGGACCGGAGTGTTTCGTCGGCTACGCCGATGCAACCATGAACGTCGACAGCTTCACGTCGGACGGGTGGTTTCGCACGGGTGATCTCGGGAAGGTCGACGGCGATGGCTACTTGACCGTAACCGGTCGAATCAAGGAGATCGTCATCCGCAAGGGCGAGAAGATCAGCATCCGCGAAGTCGAGGAGGTGCTGCTCTCTCATCCCGCGATCCGCGAGGTTTGCCTGGTAGGGATATCGGACCCCGAGCTCGGGGAGCGTTTGTGCGCAGCCATCGTGCTCGAAGCCGACGCCAGCCTATCTACCTTCGAGGTTGGGGAGTTCTTGACCGCTCAGGGCCTGACTCGACGCAAGCTGCCCGAACGCATCCTGTTCACGGAGTCACTGCCGCGAACCGAGAGCGGAAAAACCCGGCGCGCGGCGGTCACATCCCTCTTCGACCGGGAAGCGACTGAA
>JANQHZ010000945.1 GCA_028282445.1 Candidatus Binatia bacterium
TGGGCGATGCCAAGCAGACGTTCGGCAACGCCATCGAGTGGCTTCGGCGATTCGGCGACGACGGCCCCTTCCTGTTGTTTGTGCATACGTACGAGGTCCACAGTCCTTACATCGTTCGCAATGCCGATAGCCGCGCGATTGCCGATCAAGTGTATTCTGGAGCGGAGGTGCATTCCGACGCGTCCAACTCGGCCGACATGGAGCGCCTGCACAACGCGGGATTTGAGCGACTCTTGCCGGAGCAGATCAGACGCCTGGAAGCCCTGCACGTAGGTGAGATCCGCTACCTGGATCGACACTTCAAGAGGTTCATGGACGCGCTCGAGAGTCTGCCGCTGGCGGAGCGGACTTTGGTCGTCGTATTCGCCGACCACGGCGACGAGTTCGATCCGTTCGGCAAGATCGGCCACGGCGAGACACTTGCCGATGAGGTTTTGCACGTGCCGCTCGCCTTCTATATGCCGGGCCGCTTCGGCGGCGGCAGCTACGATCAGCCGGTTTCTCTGGTAGACGTTGCGCCTACGCTATTGGACTTCCTCGGTAAGTCAGGCGCGTTTCCGGTCGACGGCCGCAGCCTGATGCCTTTGCTGGAGGGGCGCACCGGCGAGCTCGCGCCCATACCGGTGTTCGCCGAGCTGCAGAAGGCTGCGGGAACCTGTCAGGAGCTCCGATTGGACGAGGGGTGCTTCGTAGACCGCTTCGTCGCGTACTCCGGTCAGGATCGTTTCGAGACATCGAGCGTCCCATACTACGAGCGACACACCCGAATCGGACAGGACGAAGCGATCGAGGACCCGGGAACGGCCGCGGTCATGCAAGCACTGTTGTCCGGATACGTCACGGGGGCTCCTTGGGAGACCAAAGTTCCCTGGCGACCGCAGTCGGTGCAGGCGGGCCGGTCGCGTCGCCCGGCGATCGACGATGTGACGCGCCAACGGCTCGAAGCCCTCGGTTACGATTTCTGATGGACGAAGCGAGTCCTTTCGGGCGCACTCGGCCGGTCGAGTACCTGATCGCGGTGCTCGGCTATGCCGTCGCCGCGATTGTGCTTCTCTTCCCTGTTTTCACGCGCGGAAGCGAAGAGATCTACTCGCCGGCGCTGCACTTGACGCGGCCGATGGCGAGCTGGGTCATGTGGATCCTGGCCTGGGATGTCCATGCCCTCACCACGGGGCAGGCCCTCTTCGATGCCAACATCTTCCACCCGGCGCCGGACTCGCTGGCGTTCGGCGACCCGCTGTTGGGTCTGGTGCCGTTTTTCGCTCCGGCATATCTGGTGACCGGCAACACGGTTCTTTCGTACCAACTGACCGTCCTGACGACACTCACCATGTGCGGCGCGAGCATGTTCTACCTGGCGCGGCATTGGGGCGTCGGTATTGTGCCGGCCGCCCTGGCGGGTCTGGTCTATGCTTTCTGCCCCACCCGCATCGGACTCCTCGCCGAGCTTGCCCACCTGTCCGGGCAGTTCCTTCCGCTGGCGTTGATCTTCATCGATCGGTTGCGCATCCGACCGAAAGCATGGGATGCCCTGCTGCTGACGCTCTTCGCTGCCTGGCAGCTTCACTGCGGAACCCAGCTGGCGTACGCTTCGTTGCTGGTATTGACGGTCTACGCCGTCGCCGGAGCGCTCGTCCGCGGCGAGGGCTGGAGCCTGCGTGGCTGGTTGTTGTCGCTCGCGGCGATCGGCGGCGGGGTGGCGGCACTATGGGTTTCCACCAGGCCTTATCGCGCTCTCCTTGCGGACCGAATGTTCGAAGGCGGCTCGATGTACGATCTGGCCTCGTTTGCCTCGGCGGATGCCTGGCGCATGTATCTGGTGCCGCCCTACGCTTCGAAATTGGCTGCGGACGGGACGCACTACGTCGGATTGGTGGCGGTATTCCTGACATCGATCGGGATCATCCGCGCATTCGTCGGGAAGCGAGGTATACTGGTGCAGCTCACGGCCGTCGCCGTGCTCTGCTACTGGATGAGCCTTGGACTCGGTGTGGGTGGCGGCGACCTTGCACTCTACCGCTACGCGCTCGACTTCGTTCCAGGCTTCGCGATGTTGGGGCCGGCGCCCTCGCGCTTCGTGATGTTCCTGATGATCCCGGTCGCTGGGTTTGCCGCGCTGGGTGCGGATCGACTGCAGACCTTCGCCGGCAGCCGGCGCGTGCTCGGGTGGGGGGCGTTGGCAATCCTCTTTGCGGCGGTCTTGGTCGACTATCGCTTGCCGTTCCAAGGTTTCGACACCCGAAGAGTCCTGCTCGACCGCGACGAGATGCCGATCTACGCCACACTCGCCGAACTGCCGCCAGGACCCGTGCTGGAGCTGCCGATGCAACCCTGCGCGGTCGGGGCCTTTAGCGCGACGATCGATCGGCAACTCGCCAGCACACTGCATTGGAAACCGCTGCTCGACGGCTACCGCAGCCACTATCGAGCGCCGCCAACCCACGACGTGATCCGTGCGATGTCGAATGGGCTGCCGGACGAGCGAGTGCTCGAGCTGATCCGCCGGGCTACGGGTCTACGCTACGTGGTCGTGCATCTGACGGACTTGCCGGGGCATTGGCGGCGGCGGTGGCGGTCGGTAGAAGGCATGACTCGGCTCGGTTTCTTTGGAAACGACCTACTCTTCGAGCTGGCTGATCGGGGCGAAGGCGATCTGCGCGAGGCTCTGCTGGGATTGTCGAGGAGCGACCGAACGCTCACGGGGCTGCCGGTTTCGAAGCTCGATGAGACCGGGCGTGTCGCGAGACTCGCGTTCAGCAAGCTGCCTCCTCGAGCGGCACGCATGGGCGAGCGAGTGCGTGCCGAAGTCCTGGTGGAGAACCGATCCGATGTGACTTGGCCGGCGCTGACTCCGGACTCGGAAGGGCGGATTTACGTCTCGTACCTGTGGGCCGACGCAGAGGGGGATCTCGCCGGCGGTAATGCTCAGGCCCAGGCGCTTCCGCTCGATCTTGCTCCCGGGGAATCCGTGGTCGTTCCGGTTTGTGCGCGCGTGCCGCGCGTTACCGGCGATCTGGGCCTTTCGTTCGGGATCACTCAGGCGGACGAGTGGTTTCCGCAGTACTCGGAGCGTATCGCCGTCTCGGTGATTCCCTGAGCTCGGGTGGTGCCTCGGGCATCTCGGCGAGACCGTCGAGCAACGCTTGGGCCAGAATTTCGTGGCCCAGATCGTTCGGGTGTGGGTCGACTTCGTTCACCCAAAGTTCTTCTGCGCGTTGGCCGTGGAAGTGCTCGAGTGAATGGATCGTCGGGAGTCCACGCTCTTGGGCGGCTTCTGCGAGTCGAGAGTAGGCGAAGCGCAGAGGGTGAAGTCGGTTCAAGTAGATCAACGTGGTGTGGATGAAGACGACGACCGGGGTGTCGAGTCGCTTGCTTTCGGCGGCGAGCTCGTCGAGCGCGCCTTCGAGATCGCGCCACGCTGCCGGATTGTTCAAGTAGTTGTCGAGCAGCTCGTTGAGGTAACCGCCGCGGGCCGGACTGAATAGCTCCTGCAGCGATAAGAGCCTTGGCCATGCGAAACGAAGAAGGTACGACGGCGAGTACGAGTAGCGCAGGTAGCGTACTTGTTGCGCGATCTGCGTTTCGATTTCGGCGGAGTGTCGGTATTGCTCGCCTTCGATATCGTTCACGGTGAATCCGTAGACGAGAAGATCGGGGTTGAAGTGGGGAGCGAGGCTAGCTGCCCTCAAAACGGCCTGTTGGGTGTTGACCCCGGCGAGGCCCCAGTTGAGTACCTCGAAGGCCTGGTCGTACCGTCGGCGGAGCTTACGCTGCAAGACGTGGGGGTACGCCTGCTCCTCCAGCACCCCGTCTCCCATGGTGAACGAATCGCCGAAGATCGCGATGCGGAATACGCCGGGCGCTGGATGTGGGGCGTATTCCGGGCCGCGGAGTCCGGCGCTGTTGGACCGATAGTAAACACCCCGATAGATACCGCTTACGTTCGGTCGGGTCAGACCGAAGATGCCCTCGATGATAGGAAGATCATCCCGCGGTGGTAGGTACACCGGGGCGACTGTCGGGGTCCAGGATGCGCGTACCGCGAGCTCCCCGATCCCCATCGCCAGCAGCACCCCGAACGCAATCAGCATCCCGTGGGTCGCAATGCGTCGCAGGTGCCGGCCCCCCTCTGGAGTCACCGGGGGGCTCCACCGCAGCCGGCTGTAGAGCCGGCATGGGGCGCGGCTCGAAGCACGGGTTGCGTTGCGTTCATGGAGTCCAATCAAATAGGTATTATCAGATAATGCGATTTCAGGTCAGTCTTCTCCCACTCCTCGTCGCGCTCATCGCCGGATGCCAGGCGCCGCCGCAAAGGCCGAATGTGGTGGTCATCTCCCTCGACACCCTGCGGGCACAGAGTACCGGTGCCTACGGCTACCAGCGCGCTACGTCGCCGTATTTCGATCGACTTGCGTCAGAGGGGGTTCTTTTTGAAAACGCCGTAACCACCTCGGTGACCACCCCCCCGTCGCATATGAGCCTGTTTACCGGACTTTACCCGACCAGGCACGGCATCATGACGGGTTTGGAGAAGCGGATTCCGGAGGACCTGCCGCG
>JANQHZ010000986.1 GCA_028282445.1 Candidatus Binatia bacterium
ACGAGCGCCGACGCGCGATTTTCTCCTTGACACGCCGGAAGTATCTTCGATACAGCGACTGGCAATGTCGGCCGTTCATCGAACGGCCAGGGGAGGGTCAGCACTGCGTGTTCGGACGCACGTGGTCCGACGACGCAGTCATCGGAAAGGAGTGATGCGCATGCGCACGCCAGCGTTCGTACAACGTGGATTCATCGGCCTCACGGCCTTCGTTTTCGTAATGGCACTTGCGACGGTCGCGAGCGCCGGTAAGGGCGGCGACGACGCGGGCACGTGCGTCAACGCGTGCGGCGGTTACGGGGCGGGCAACAATCGCACCAACTGCTACTGCGACTCGGCCTGTACTACCTACGGCGACTGCTGCTCCGACTACCAGCCGGTGTGCAACGGCAACACGGGCTGCACGCCGAACTCGAACGGCCGCTATATCCTCCACATCGGGGGAATGTGCTCGCAGGGCTGGAACGACACCCTGGCGAACAAGTCGGGCTACACCAGCATCGACGTCAAGGCAGTGCAGACCAATCACAGCGGCCTGGCCGACGGCAGCCATACCGTCGGGATCTACTTCGATAGCTGCTGCACCGGCTCGAACCTGTGCTACGTGATCAACTACAGCGGCGGCGACAACGTCGTGGGACATCGCTTCGCCAACTCGTCGACCAACTGGAACATCAACTGGGTCGGAACTTCCGGCGGCGCCGGCGGCGGCAGCGAGCTCTCCGGCAACCTCCTGGCCGATGTCTTCGGCCCCTGCGATTACGCCGGTCATCTGGGTGTCAGCGAGGCGCGCAATAGCTACAACCACAACGACACCAACAACGAGACCGTGTACCACATCGGCGGCTACGACGGCTGGTGGTACAGCTCGTGGCTGCTGCCCGGAGAGGACGACGGCGCCGTCGCCTACCATTCTGCAGGGGCGATCGCCAACAATGTGTCGACGAGCAACCTGTGCACCGGTCCCAAGTACTCGAACCACGTAATCGCCTGGACCTGCTCCGGCTACAACCTCGATCACTACGAGATCAAGACCAAGTTCATCTCCAACCTCGGTTGGTAGTGGGAGAAGACCCGTTGCGTTCCCGACGCACCTGGTGGGTCGTTGGAATCCTCGTCGTCATCGTCGCCCTCGCACTCTTCTGGGTGCGGGGGCGACCCCCCGAGCGCGAGACGGCGGTACGCCGTGCGGCTTTGTCGGACCCCCTTCCGCCGCCCGCGCGTGAGCCCAAACGGCAACCGACCCAGCCCGCCGCTGACGATGAGTCTCCGGAGTCGGAGCCGGTTGCACAGCCTGAACGAGAATTGCCCCCGCAGGTCCAACGCTATCTCGAGGCTAACGTGTACCCGCCGACGTCTGGACGCTTGACCGCGGATGCGACGGATCTGCTGCAACCGAATCAGCGCTACGAGAGACACCGGCCGCTCGATGAGGACGGTGACTCCACCTTCGTCTTCACGGCCGATCGGTACTACTACACGGGCGATGAGGTCGCGCAGGTTTGGCTCGAAGTGCGCGACGGCGGCCAGCCTGCCGACGTCGACGTCTACCAAGCGACCGCTCGCGCCGAGGAGCGCGGACGTCCTAGCGGGGAAGCCATCGATCTGGAACTGCAGTCGGACGGGGAGCGCTGGAGCAGTACCTTGGATCTCGCCCAAGTCTTTCCGGAGCACCACGGAACGATCCTGCTCGAGGTGGCTTTCGAAGTCGATGGACGAGGTATGCACAACGAGGCGATCCGCATCTTCTCGACTCCGGTCGACCGGATTCCCGCCCAGCTGAGCGGCGGCGTCCGCGACTCCGTCCAGGACGGCAGCCTCCTGGTCGAGGTCGGTGTCGACGTACACGAGCCCGGCTTCTTCCGTTTCGACGCGAATCTCTACGACAGAAACGGCGAGCCGGTCGCGTTCGCGGTATTCAAAGGCGACCTCGCCCCGGGCGAAAACTGGCTACCGCTGGAGTTCTTCGGCAAGGTACTGCGCGACCAGGGGGCGATGGGCCCCTACTCCATCGAACAAATCCGAGGCTACCGTTTCCTCGAGGGTCAGACACCCGATCGAGAGCGTCTGGTAGACGATCCTCTGACACACCGAACCTCGCCCTACGACGCGGCCGCCTTCTCGGACGCGGTCTACACGAGCGACCACAAGGAACAGATGGTCCAGCTCATGCTCGAGGACATCGACGCCGGCCGCAGCCTCGACCTTCCGTCCGTCGCCTCGGACAATCAGTAAGGCGGACGAGACGAATCCAACGCTTACTCCAGATAGATCGCCTTCAACCTCTCGATCATCGCGTCATCCAGCTCGAGTGCCTCTTCGTAGAAGTGCCGCTTCGAAGCGTATCGATGCCGGATTTCCTCGAAACAGGCCCGGATGTACTCGGGTTGCACTTCGATCATCGGATGCAGCACCGAATCGGGTACGACGAAGCCCTGACTGTCGACCAAGGCGTTCGACAATTGCTCCATCTCTTTCTCGACCGAGAGGTATTGGTTGGTCAGCAGATAATCCTCGACGACAATGTCTTCGT
>JANQHZ010001070.1 GCA_028282445.1 Candidatus Binatia bacterium
ACCCACCGTAGCTACGGGCCGAACCACGGGCCGAGTGGCGGCAACCTCTACTACAACCACGCCAACGAACGCCTGCGCATCCTCGGAGAGATCCCGTTGCGCAAGTACCACGGCGACGGCTCACCCGTGCTCGACCCCGAAGGCAATCCCGACACCAGCTTTCTTGCCAAGATCCCGGCCGACACCCCCTTCACCTTTCACACCATCGACCGTGACGGACTGGTTCTGAACATCGCGCAGACCTGGCACCAGGTTCGCCCCGGCGAGATGCGGGCCGACTGCGGTGGCTGTCACGCCCACAGCCAGCAGCCGCTCGCTTTCGAGGAGACAGCCGCGGCGCAGCCCGGTTACCAAGTCGTCGACCTGGTCGACGATACGCCGCTGCTCAGCAAGGACGTCAACGGCGATCCGGATCTCCGCGTCGAAGACAGCGGCCTGGTGACGGTCGAGTTCTACCGCGACATTCGACCGATCCTGCAACGAAGCTGCGTCCCCTGCCACACCCAGAACGACCCCGATCCGCCTGGCGACCTGGTCCTCGACGACTACGCCAGCTACGGCAACTTCCCGGGAGACTACGCTCGACTGGCAGCCGATTCCGGCGCCAACTGGGGCTACGAGCCGCTGGTCAAAGTCGGCAACAACCCGGTCTGGCGCCAGACCAACGCCAGCCGCTACATCCGCCGCTTTCAGAGTCGGCGCAGCCTCCTGATGTGGAAGATTCTCGGTCGTCGCACCGACGGCTGGGCCAACGAAGATCACCCGAGCGAGGCAGTTCCGGGCGACCCATCGAGTTTTCCCGCAGGCGCCTCGATCAACGAGTCCGACCTCGACTTCACCGGCACCATCATGCCTCCGCCCGGCAGCGGAGTGCCGCCTCTGAGCGAAGACGAGAAGATGACCTTCGCGCGCTGGATCGATCTCGGCGCGCCGATCAACTGGGGGAGCGGGGGTACGACGCCGTGGGGTTGGTTTCTCGACGAGATTCGGCCCACCCTCGAGGTCAGCGTCCCGCGCGGAGGAGCCAACACCGCCGCGATCGGCGAGATCCGTATCGGCGTCGCCGACGCTCACACCGGTCTCGACTCGAGCACACTGTCGGTATCGGCCGACTTCGAGGTCGCGGGACGAGCAGCCGGCGAGGAGCTCGCCGACCTCGCCATCTCCACCGGAGATGGGATCTATTCGATTCCTCTCGACGCTCCGATCACCAGCGCGAGCAACATGCACGTACGCGTCGCGGTCGCCGACAATCAGGGCAACATTACGCGCGTCGACCGGCGCTTCTCGGTGAACACCTCGGGCGCGCCGACCCCGACTTTCGCGCCGCCCGCCACCGACACCCCGACTGCTTTGCCGCCGGCCACCGACACTCCAACCTCGGCGCCACCCACACCCACCGCATCCCCGACCGCGACGTCGGTGGAATCCGATACTCCGACCGCCACTCCGGCGAACGGCAGCATATCGGGCACGATCAACTACAACGAGAACGAACAACCGCTCGCCGGCGTCACCGTTGAGATCCGTGGTTCGGTCTCGACAGTCGTGTCGACCGACCGATCCGGAGCATTCGGTTTCGCCGCGCCGCAAGCCACGGCCTGGACGGTACAGCCATCCTTCGACGGCCCGACATTATCTTCCATTACCGCCTTCGATGCCGCCTGGGCACTGCAGTTCAGCGTCGGAACACGCGACCTGAGCGCCGCTCAACAGCACGCCTGCGACGTCACCGGCAACGGCCGCGTCAGCTCGCTCGATGCGGCGCGAATTCTGCAGCTCGCGGTCGGCAAGCGGCAGACGTTCACCGCCGGCGAGATTTGCGGCTCCGACTGGAGCTTCTTCCCGCACGACGACGAGGCAACCGCTCCGTCGATCGCAGGGTCCGTGTGCACCCAAGGCGAGATCTCGATCGACTCGTTGCCCGCCGGCGATTTCGACGCCTCCTTCTCGGCGGCGGCATTCGGTGACTGCACCTCGAGCTGGAGCGCGCCGGCAACACCGGCCGCTCTGTCCGGCGTCGCCGCCCCGCCAAGAGTTCAGCTGGGAGCACCCATCCGCAGTCGGCGTCGCTATCTCCGCCTCCCCGTCCGGATCAGCGGCGTCGGCGAGCTCAGCTCGCTCGACATGCGCCTGAGCTACGACCCCGAGCAGCTGCGCTTCAAACGCGTCCGCAAGGCGCGCCGCTCGCGCCGAACCCTGGCCGACGGCGGAGTCCTCGCACCGGGCGAGGCAAGGGTCGTATTGGCTTCGTCTGCACCGATCGCTCACGACGGCGAACCGGTGCTACTGCTCGTATTCGAGAAGATTCGCCGACGCGGCCAAGTCATGCCCAAGATCGCCGCCGCGGCAATCGACGATGTGCAAGCCGGTACCGGTGGCGTACCGTCAGGCGCGCACCGCAGGTGAGCTCACGATAGCTTCTTCTGCAGGAAGAATGTCGGCGTCGCCTCACTCCCCGGCGAGTAGTCGCCGAAGCCCAGGCGCGCGTACAACCGTCTCGCCCCGTGGTTGGTTTCGAGGACCTCGAGCGTAACTTTGCAACAGTCAAGCTTGTGCGCGCGCTCTTCCACCGCGGCCAGTAGCTGCCGGCCGATTCCGTATCCGCGGTGGCTGGGCAACACCGCCAGGTCGTGCAGGTTGAGCAGGGGTCTCGCCGCGAAGGTCGAAAAACCTTCGAAGCACATCGCCACGCCGACCACCCGACCGTCGTCGATTGCCACTAGCGCGACGGCATCGCTCCGATCGCGCAGCGCGCCGGGGAGTCGTTCGACGGTCGCCTCGCTCAACGGTTGCCCCCCGCCTTGCGGCTCGCGCGCGTAGGCGTCGAGGACGGCTATGAGGCCGTCGACATGATTGGGGTCGTCAAAATTGGCATCGACCACTTGGATCGCCATCGTCGTTCATTTCCCTATTTCGCAGTGAGATCGACACACTTCGGAAAGCCGACCTGCACAACGGCTTTCAGCAAGACCACCGGTCGGTCATACTCCACGCGGTCGCACAGCGACAGCTTCCTCTCCGAACGTTGAAAGAACCCACCCGCCGTCGAATGAGTGTAGACGCAGCCGACAAGATTCTATCGAAGGTCCAACGGCAGATCTGGATCGTCACGGCTGGCGAGGGCACCGACAGGGGAGGCCTGGTCGCAACCTTCGTCAGCCGCGCCTCGATCGTGCGAGCCATGCCGAGGGTCCTCGTCAGCCTGGCGATCGAGCACAACACCACTGCGCTGGTTCGGCGCAGCGGAGTCTTCGGTGCGCATCTGCTCTCGCAGAGCGAGAGCGATTGGGTGTGGCGCTTCGGGCTCGATTCCGGACGCCACACGGACAAGCTGGCGGGCCTGAGAATCGCCAACGAAGCGACCGGTGCTCCCATCCTGGCCGACGCCGCGAACTGGCTCGACTGTCGCGTCGAGGGCTGTATGGAAACGGGCGACCGAATGGTCTTTCTGGCCGAAGTCGTCCGTGCCGGGAGCTCGAGCGAGGCCGACCCGCTCACCGTCGATTCGCTCCGCCGGCATGCGCCGCCCGACAAGCTCGCGGCGATGGATGAGCGATTCGCCCGCGACGGCGACATCGACGCCGCGCACATCGAATCGTTCCGAAAGGGCAGGGGCTAACCGGCAGCGTCGCCGGTGACGCCTTCCTTGCGCGGAATTCCGCCCTGCAACAACGCATCGCCGCCGGCGAGATCGCGATGCCCGGTCAGCCATAGGCGCAAGAGGTGGCGACGCAGCGCCGGGTCGGGATCGTCTTCGAACTCGGTACGCGCGTGCAGGATGACCGAGTTCTTGAGGAGCTGAACGTCCCCCGGCTGAAAATCCATCTCGAGGTAGGTGTCCGGGCTGCTCGCGATATCGTCGATCAGGTCCAACAGCTCGTGCTGCTCGCGCGTCAACCGTGGAGCTTGCGGGTGACGCTGTGAGTCCCGAATGTACCAACCGATGTAGAAAGTCCGTAGGTGTTCGCCGTCGAACGCGCACAACGGAAACTCGAAGTAGGGCGCTTCACCGTCCGCCTGTTCTTGGTTGCGATCGAAGGGGAAGGGTTCGAACATCAGCGGTGCCAGGTCCGGTCGCCTTTGCAGCACCTGGTTGAACACCGTAACCGAGCTGGCAATACGGCTGGCACCGCCGCTCTGCGCTCCTCGAAGACACAGCAGTCCGATGATGTCGGCGCCGTCGGTGTGAAACCCGAGCCGTTCGCGAGTCTTGTAGAGCCGGACCGACGGATCCTTGGGATCCGCGCCGGTGTTCCGCACATGGCCGAGCAGATCTCCGCCAGCGTTCTGCGACACCGCGGTGCCGAGTAGGGCGCCCAGACCCCAATACATCAGGCTGCAGACCTCGACGCTGCGACCTTCGACCGGTACGCCCCGAACCAGCAGGAACCCTCGGCCGCGCTCGATCTCGTCGAGCCAAGCCCGCGCCGAGACTTCCAGAAACGGCATCGCGAAGTCCGCGGCCGTCAGCTCCGCGAGCGGACGTCCGCTGCGCTGCAGCCGCACCGCCGCCGACTCCAGCTCCGCTACCTCGTCGGCGGAAAGGCGGTGCACCCAATCCCTGCTCCCAGCCTGATCGGCCCCAAGCCAAGCCGCGGCGCCGGAGATCGGCCGATCCGGGATCATGCAGCTCCGCCCGCAGCTACCGGGACTGAGACAAAGCTGAGCCTAGACCTCGAAGCAGTTGGGGACCTCGAAGACAAAGCGGGAAGCATTCGATAGTTTTAAAACTCTTGAATCGGTGCGTCAACCATCCCGTTCGCTTCGAGGGAAGGCTCGCGACTTTCGTCCGGCGCGCCAGCGCAGCAATTTTCCGTAAGGAATCCAAGCACTTCGCTCAGTCTCTCGAAGCCGGCTCGGTACACCAGCGAGCGACCGTTGCGCTCCGAGCTCACCAACTCCGCCTGCTGCATCGCCTTCAAGTGGAACGACAATGTCGGCGCCGGAACCTCGAGCTGCCGGGCGATCTCACCCGCCGCCATTCCGTCGGAGCCGACTCGAACCAGCAAACGCAAGATCTCGAGTCGCGTCTCCTGGGCCAATGCTTGTAGGACGTGAACTGCACCTTCTGTATCCATGATTTGAAGATACCAGAGGCGAAAGGCCGCGCCAGATCCCACGAGCATTTGAATCGTCAAAACTGCCCAAACCCGCCCGCGGCGAGGTGAGACGACGGAATCACCGCGCGGCCGAGCAGCGCAGCAGGAAGCGGTCGGGGTCGCGGCGGCCGGCAGTGTGCGCTTCCAACCGGACGGCGGCGGCGCCGAGGGATCCGTCGCGCGGCACCACGATCGGGATCAAGCCGGTACAGATGTTGCGATCGTCGAGCGGAAACGGCGGCAACTTCTGCGCAATCGCGTCGGCGTTGGTCCGCTCTACGCTGCCGACCGGGGCACTGGGCGACGGTTCCTTGATCGCTACCCCAAGCACCGCTTCGTCGATGGGGCAGAACGGCAACAGAGGCTCGCGATTGTTGAAGCACAGCGACAGCTGAAACGTGCACTGGCCGTCGACCCGATCCGCGTCGCAGATCGAGTCGCCGTCGACGCAGTCCACGACCGGATTGCGGGTCCGCCGGACGATGTCGGGTGGAATGAAGTTCCAAGCGAGTAGGCAGTCGGACGCTCCGTGCCCCCCGCCTGGGTCGATCTGTAGATTCTCCGTTATCTGACGAAAGGCCGCGCGCGCATCGACCCGCGGGAAGACCCGACCGTTGCGAAAATCGCGCACCGGAGCTCCGGTCGCGATCATCGCGTTCTCCACCGCGGCAGCAGACGACGACGGTCGCGCCGCGATCAGCAGCGCCGCCGTGCCGGCGACGTGGGGCGCAGCCATCGACGTCCCGCCGCACACGAACTGGCCGCCGATCGTCGAACAGAACTGCGTGACCCCTCCATTGAGTCCCGAGGAAACGACGTCCACCCCCGGTGCCAAGAGGTCGAGCTCCGTGCCGGCGTTACTGAAGAAGGCAACCTCGTCCTCCGGTGTGCTCGCACCGACCGACAATACGCCCGGTACGCACGCAGGAGTGGCGAGCGCGCCATCGGCGGAGTTGTTGCCCGACGCCGCCACGACGACCGTACCGCGTTGACGCAGTCGGGCCACGACGTCGGCAAGCATCCGATTGATGCCGCACACGGTCTCGGGATCGCAGCCGTCCTGCGGTCGACAGTCGAGCTCGCAGCTCGCGGCGCAATCGGCGCGAAAGACCCGGAGACTCGCCAAGCTCATGTTCACGACCCGCACGTCGGGTCTGTTCGCCGCTATCCAATCGAGCGCCGCCAGCCAATCCGAAACGAAGCCGGCGTTGTTTTCGTCGAGCACGCGGATCGCGACCAATTTGGCGTCCGGAGCGACACCCAATCCGGCCACGGCGCCGCGCGACATCGCGATGCCGGTCACATTGGTTCCATGGGGATGCCCCGCCGCGGCGCTGCCGCTACCCGACTCACGCGC
>JANQHZ010001096.1 GCA_028282445.1 Candidatus Binatia bacterium
ACACGCGGTATCGATGCAATCCCGGCACAGGCGGGTGATGATGTAGGCCATCGCAACGTCTCCTTGTCGTTTCAGATGCTTGGAATCGATCGGACCCGACCGACTCTGCCAAGATCCAAAATGGCCTTGCGAAAGTCAACGGACCCCTGAATCCGTGGTCAACGGATCCGGGGCTTTGCCAGGGTCCCGGTGATCGTCAGCGGGGCGCCGCGCTTGGCGCCCCGCTGGCGCAAGGATGCAAGGACAGCGATCAGGCCCTTGATCTCTTTGCGCGCATCGGCGGCGGGCTCGATCGTGACTTTGAGGTCGAGAGCGCTCGACTCGATCGGATTGCGCAGGCCGATCTGGCCGCCGCCCGAGATGATCAGGTCGGGACCGGTAGAGGCGATCTCCTCGAACTCAACGCGGCCATTCTGCAGAACGAAGCGTGCCTTGATCTCGTCGAAACTCGTGTCGAGTACGGGAACATTGTCGTAGACCAGACCGTCCACACCCGCCCGATCGAGATAGATCTCGCCATTGGCGCGACTCGACTGCAGATCGTCTCCTCGGCCTTCGACTTCGATCCATCCGGACAAGGATCCGAAGATCTGGCCTTCGTCGAAGAGCTCCGCCAGCGGCGCGTAACGCGCGAGTTGGAGGTTCTCGACCTGCACCGTCGACCGCAGCAAATCGCCGCCGCCGCTCCAACGCGCCTTGATGCGCCCGCCGTAAAGGTCACCGCGAAATCGCGCTTTCGAAAGGTTCCCGGCTACCAGCCCGTTGATGCCGGGCCACAGATAGGAGCGCGGCACCTCGAGCATGGGTAGACGGCTCCAATCGGAGCGACGCAGAGTCAAACCGAGGATCTCCAAGCCCTTGGTAAGTTTCAGGTTCGCACTGTGGACCTCGATCACCACCGGCGACAGGTCGACGTCGTTGAGAATTCGGTCGACGAGGACCCGATACGGAAAGTTGAAGACCAGGAAGATGCAAAACAGGACGGTCGTATAGAGCGAGTACAGCAGTACCCGACGCGCCGGGAAGTCCTCGAACCAATCCCCGGTATTGATCGTCGGCAGGCGCAGCGAAGGCAGTTGCATCGATTCGAACCTGGGCGCGTGAGCGGTAGGTCGTTCCGCGCCGTCAGCCGGCCCGGCTCACCTGTTGGTTGGGTTTCAGCATCGACACCGTCGCGGTTACGTCGAACTTCTGTGGATCGCGACGCCGCTTCTTGATCTGCAGGCGTGTCACCCGTAGCGGCTTCTTGCTCTTCTCGATGCGCACCATCATATCGACCAATTGGTCCAGCGAGATGCCGTCGAGCTTGAGCTCCACGGCTTCTTCGCGAAAGGCATCGTTGATCGCTTTGGTCTTTGGATTCATCGAGCGGATCTTTTCACGCCCCCCGAGCACCGCACTGACGGTGGTCTCGATGTGCGGGAAGAGCGCAAAATCCCCGTCCATATTCTTCGGGTCGATCATGTTGCGACTGACTTCGAGTCGGTTCAGTAGCCCCATGTACTCCAGCCGCATCTCCTTGATGTCGGCAAGGTCTTGCTGCCGCGCCCGAATCAGGCGCTCCGCGCGCGAATGATCCTCGGTAAGCGGTTCCCACACCAGAGTGTAGAACCCGAGCACCAGCGCCACGGCCGTCGCCGCGCCCAACAGAGCGCGCTCGCGCGAGGACATGCGCTGAAGAATGTTGGTGATCTTGCTCCAGTCGAAGTTCATCGATTGCTCGGCGGCCGGAAGTCCTTGTTCAACACCATGACCAGGCGAAAATCCACGCCGGTGCCCTTCTTGGCCTTACGGGCGTCCTTGACCTGGACTTCGGAGAAGAAGCCGGTGCGTAGAAACCGCTGTTTGAGAGAATCCACCGACTCGAAGGTATCGGCGTTCGCGGTCAGCCGCACGGAGTCGGTATCCATCAGGTACTCTTCGCTGTCGACGCGAACGTTGTTCGGTACGGCCGCGGAGATCGAGCGCAGCAAATCCACGCTAGTCGAGTTGGCGACAGGAACGACCTCGTCGACCATCTCGACGTCTTGGCGGAGGAAGCTGATCTCCTCCTGCAGGTAGTCGAGCGGGCGCTGGACCGGGCCGGCGTTCGGAAGGGTCGCATCGAAGACTTGTTGGATCTGATCTTCGACCATGGCGAGGCGAACCTTCGACTCCTTGTAGTTGGCGTAGATCTCGCCGACGCTCAGAGCGATCACGATCAACCCGAGGATCGCGGCCGTGCGCAGCCCTGCCTTGAGCTCCTGTTCGCTGCGGTGAAACGTGAACTCGCCGCGCCGGAAGTTGACGCCGACGGTATCGCCCGGCGTGATCTCACGCAGCGCAAGTCCGAGACTCGACCCGAAGGCCGGAGCCTGCGCTCGCGTCTCGGCAGCGACATTGCCCAATGCGAGTCCGTCGAGACGTCGCACTTCGACGCCGATCGACTCTTCGAGCTCACGCCCGACCGCTTCGACCCACTCGGCGCCGCCCGCGACGTAGCACGGCAAACCCGCCTCGAGAGGAGCGCCGTCGTTGAGCGCGAGCAAAGTCCAGCGAATTCCGCCGGCGATCGCTCCGGCAGCCGCGGCGTGGTTTCCGTTGCCGTTGCTTGCCGCCGCCGATTCGGTCGAGGTCAACGATCGCACTCCGACCAGGGATTTGTTGCGATAGAGAGCGACGGTGACCGCTTTATCGGCACCGTCGACGAAAGCGTAGGTCGGTGGCCGATCATCGACCAGATTGACGGTATTCAGTGCCGCCAGCGGTCCGGCATCGAGCACCTTGGGATCGATGCCGGCATCTTGTAGCAACTCGAGATGTCGTTCGATCTCGTGCTTGGGCGCCAACGCGGCCAGCACCGTGGTGCCGGAAGAGTCTCGATCGAGCACCTGGTAGTCGACGACGACATCGTCGAGCCCGAACGGCACGTTGCTTTCGAGCTCGAAGGGGACCGTCTGCGCAACCTTGCGGTTGTCGCGAAA
>JANQHZ010001110.1 GCA_028282445.1 Candidatus Binatia bacterium
GGGTCGCGCCGCCAGTGCGGTTTCGTAGCAGCTCATGGCCTCGGCGCGCTCGTTGCGGGCGGAAAGGGCCTGAGCCAGGGCGACCCAGGTCTCGGCGGACTGGGGATGCTCCCGTACCAGGCCTCGCAGGATGTCCTCGGCCTGCTGGTGTCGGCCGAGTTGCAGTAGCAAGACGGCCAGGCCGTGCTTCGCATCCGGGTGCCCCGCGTGCAGCGATAGAACCCGTCGATACGCCGACTCGGCCTCTGCCATCCGACCGGCGCGATGCGCTTCGCGGGCCGACCGGAGCTCGGCGGCGGCATCGGTGGCGGTCGTGATACCGGCGCGCTCGACGGCATCGATCAGAAAGCGCTCGAGCGCGCGGACGGGTGTTTCGTCGCCGTACAGCCGGTGTTTCTCGGCGGCAATGCGTTGCGACGTCTTTCGCCGGAGTGAACCATCTTTGGCGAGACGCACCGCCATGTCGACGTAGCTCTGTTGGTCCGGCGCGATCCAGTCGCTCAGGCCAATCTGGCGCAGGATGGCGGCGCTGTGGCGACTGCGCATCGTCTCGCCCGCCATGGTCACCACGGGCAGGTCGTGCGCGATCGCCTCGAGAGTGGAGTTGCATCCGGACCATCCCAGGCTGTCGAGGAAGATGTCTGCCAGGCGAGTGGCGCCGGCGAACTCATTGGGGCTCATGCGTGGAAGGAAGAGACAATGTCGACTGGCGTCGAGACCGGCCTGCGCAAAAGCCGCCCCGAGGCGGGATCTCAGAGTTTCGGTGGTGCGCCTCGCTGGCGACTGAATGAAAACGAAGACACTCTTCGGTACTTGCGCGGCGATGCGGGTGAACACGCTGTCGTAGCCGGGCAGGTACTTGGAAGTCGACTGACAGCACCAGAACACGATGGCGTCGTCGTCGATCCCGTTGCCGTCGCGCGAGAGGTTCTCCGCTTCGTACCGGGGCGGGGTGTAGTGGATCGACAGGTTCGGCAGCCGGACCAGAGTCTCGGTGTAATGCGAATCGCCGTCGGGCGGTTCCATCGCATCGCTGCTGAGAAAGTAGTCGATGGTTGGAAGACCGCTGGTCTGCGGGTGCCCCCACGAAGAGATCTGAACCGGCGCGAGGCGCAGTGCTGCTACCTGCAAGGTGCGTCCGTCCATACCGATCTCGGGGATGATGAGGGCGTGGAGATCGTCGTCGCGGATCGTCCGGCACCAGTGCGAGAGTGATCGTGTTCCGGAACGCCAATGCTCGAAGGCGTCTTGCGCGACAGCCGTGGTGGCGTCCGGCTGCTGACCCATGTCGTAGCCGTAGAGCTCGAAACGCGACCGGTCGATCGACTCCACCCAGCCGCGGATCGGGATCTTCCAATTGGAGTGCTCGCGGAAGAAGGCAGAGAGCAGGCCGATTCGCAGCCTTCCCCCGGCAGCCCGCGGTGGCGTAGGCACCGGCCCGGCGTACTTCGGGACGACCGCGGCGAAGACCCGCGCTACCAAGCGACCGTAGGTCTCCTGCAACTCGCGGTCGTTTTGGCCCTGGTAGGCCAGGTGAAAGGTTGGCAGTAAGGGGAGTACTTCCGCTGCGGATCGGAGTCGCTCGATCGGCGCGTCCGCCAGACCATCGACGAGTCGATGCAGCGCTTCGGTGTAGCGGGCCCGCGAAGCGTGGAGATCCGCTTCGCTCGCATACACGTGCTCGAGAGAGCTCACCATGCTACCGACCAGTGCGGGTGGGTACTTCGGATCGATGGACGATGCTGTCGCGAACGCTTGCCTCGCGTCGTCCAATTCGCCGAGAACGTACGACACCACCCCAAGCCCGGCTTGTGCCGACAGGTACGCTGGGTCGAGCGAGCTTGCCCGACGGTACTCGTCGCGCGCGGCCTCCATTTCGCTGCGACGCTGTAGAGCCGCGCCCAGGGTGAAGTGTGCGACCGCTGAGGCGGGCGCGATTTCGATCGCGCGTGTGGCCGATTCGAATGCAGCGTCGGCGTCGCCTTCTTCGAGACTGGCCCGGGCCTTGTCGATCCACGAGTCGGCCGAGCCGTGTTGAGGCGGGCTGCTCAAGAGCCACCGCGCGCCAGCCACTCGGCGAGCGCTCCGCGAACGACCTCGACCTGCTCGCCAGGATCTTCGCTGTCGACGTGAAGAAGTCGCGCCGTTGGATACCACGCCGTGTCGACGTCGGTGTCGGGCCATCTCCAATCCGTGAGCGGGGCCAGTACGAACCAGACCGGCTTGGCGAGAGCGCCGGCCAGTTGGGTGGGCCAGTCATCGACCCCGATCACCAGATCCATCGCCGCGATGAAGTGAGCGGTGCGGTCGGGACGATCGTCGGTTGCGCCGGACGCGTCGACCGGAATGACTCCGCCGTCTCGTAGAGTGGCCATCTCTTCCTGTGTCGGAGCGGCCTGGAGGCTGTAGAAGTTGCAGTCGAGACCGAAAATGGAGCTCCACCGAGCTAGGGTGTCTGCCGGAGGCTCGTTGCCTCGGCGCCAGACCACACCGACCCGGGGGTGCGGCGCGTCCGACCAGCTTGGCAGTTTTCCAACCCCGCTGGGAGGGGAGAGGTAGGGAACGGCGATCTGCGCGGACGGGGTGGCAGCGAGGTGGACAGCGGCGCTGTTGAGCGGACAGTGTAGGTCGAATCCTTCGCTCGGCAGCTTCGACGACCGAATCCATACGTCGTCGACGCAGTTCATCGATTCGAAGAGTCGGGCGGTTTCGGCGGAGCTCAACACTACCAGGCGAGCGCATCGCTCGCGTACGGCGGGGAGGAATCGCGCGAAGAAAATCGTATCGCGAAGGCCGGGTTCCGTATGTACGAGGACGGTCTTGTCGGGCGCCTCCTCGCCCTGCCATTCCGGTTGGCTGCACCACATCGTCGGGAAGCCGGGCAGTTGGCGGCGCCACTCGAGATCGCTCCAGCTGCCCGGGAAGTTGCCGCGTTTGCAGCGAGCCTTGCCGCGATCGACGTAGGCCTGTGCGAAGGTGCGGTCTGCATCGATCGCGGCCTGGTACTGCGCGATGGCTTCAGCCCATTGTCGTTCGCCTGCGAGTGCGCGTCCGAGCGCCTGGCGTACCTCGGCATGGTTGGGTTGTGCGGCAAGAGCATGCTCGAGGAGGTTGCGGGCTTCGCTCCAGCGACGAGCGTCGGAGTACGACCTGCCCAGAGACAGGAGGGCGGTGAAGTTGCCCGGATCCTGTTCGAGGATCTGCTCGTATTGATCGATGGCGACCTGGAGCGCTCCCTTCGCGCGCGATTCCGACGCGGTTGCGAGCGCGATCTGAATGGGGTCGGGAGCTTTTGCGGACGACAGGGCTTCGTCGGGTAGCGAGTAGGTGCTGGGTACCAGCGGGTGCTCGAGATCGAGCACCTCGGGAAACAGCGCCGGCAGGAGCTGCACTGCGAAGATCTCGCGGACTTGTCCGGTAAACTGGATGTACGCGGCCGTCGAACCGCTCTCGATGTCGACGACCCAGACGCCGCAATGCCGTTCCGCCACACGTCGGGTCAGTGGCAGGCCGGCGAAGACGTTGGTTTCGCGTACCTGGGACAGTCCGATGAAGGCGAGCGATCCGATGAAATCGAGACCGCGCGTGAAGCCGGGGAGCTCGGCAACGATCTTCGTTTGCTTCGTTTTCGGGTCGTAGCAGGACAACCTGCCGTGGCCGGATTCGAGGAACCACAACCGGTCGCGGTACCAGCGCGGCGAGTGCGGCATGCTGAGATTCTCGAGCACCGGCTTGCCACTCGGTACCTCCATGATCAGCCCGCCGTCGACCTTGTTCGGTCGCCACCCGGCAGCGGTGTCGGTGGCACCCAATGCGGACACGTAGCGCGGTTGGCCGCGATCCATCGCCAGTCCGTTCAGATGACAGCGGTCGGTAACGTCGTAGGCGCTGATGAACGGCGGTCGCCAACGCGGCACGACGCTGTGAGCGCGGTCGAGCGTACACAGGCACGACATCCGTGTGTTGGCGAACCAAAGCTCCTCGTCGTCGCCGTAGGACATCTCGTGGATGTCGATGTCGCCGGTGATGTGTACGCGGCGCGGCATGTAGGCGGCGTCGGGCGGCTGCGGATCGCTCAGCTTGGCGGCGACCGCCGCCATATTGCGGTACTCGCGGATCTGGTAGCCGGTGCCGACGGCGAGGGAATCCCTCCCCACGGCCATTCCCATCGGCTTCGGCAATCCGACGAAGTGCGTGTTGAGTCCGCCGCCGTGTTGCCGCCGGAGCAGGATGAGCTGTCCGGTGTCGTAGGTACTGACGATGATCGACCGCCCGACCTGCTGGAGCAGCTCGGGAAGGGACGAGGTGAACTGACTTGCGAAGGCGACGCTCATTCGGTGGTCATGCGACTATCACCGAATGCGGCGCCGGGCCATCACGACTCGTCGGGATCGGGTGGATCCACTCCACGATTGACGCGTCGCGCCCATGCCAGGGGAGCGTTGCCGAGCCGCAGAAGCGCAAGGCCCAGCAAGGTGATCAGCGAAAGCAGCAAGCCGGTAGTCGACGTGCTCGGAGCGGGGGATACTGTGTCAACACAGATGCCTTCGGAGCCCGGCAGGTTGCACTGCTGTCCACCTGCATTGCAGGCGCTGTCGCAGCACACATCGTCGACGCAGTTCCCCGATATGCAGGTGCTGGAATCACTGCAGGTAGCACCGTCCTCGAGGAAGGGCGTAGGGGTACTGGTTGGTGTCGCGGTCGCGGTAGGAGTCGTCGTCGGTGTTGCGGTGGCCGTTGGTGTCGAGGTGGCCGTTGGTGTGAATGTGGTCGTCGGTGTGAATGTGGCCGTCGGTGTGAATGTGGCCGTCGGCGTCGTGGTGTCGGTCGCGGTCGCAGTTGCGGTCGCGGTGGCGGTTGGGGTCGGCGTCGGGGTTGGTGGCGGCAACTCGAAGCTACCAGCATCGCATTGTGTCATCTGCGGACGCGAGACCCCACGCTGATCGGTCGACGGTCCGCATGGAGCGTGATCGACCGCCGGGCTGTCGGGTGGCAGGGCGTGGGTTTCCGTCGTGCCGCCGTTGTCGGCCAGCGTCGTGTCGAGGATCGATGTGAGAGCGGTCGGCATCCCGCCGTCGGAGGTGGCGAGGATGTTGTTTGCACCGATAAATGTCCGGTTGCCGATTGCCTGGGCGGTGGTCAGGCTGTCGTGCCCGACGATGTTGTTGCTTCCGACGAGCGCGTTGCTGTTGGTCCATTCAGCGGGAGCCGCGCCCTGGTTGCCCGAGATGATCGACCGATCGACCGTAGCCGTACCGTACTGGTACCCGGCATTGGTATTGGCGAAGATCGTGGTATCGACGCCGATCGACCCGTTCCCGGTAATGGTCGAGTCGGCGATCGTCACCGCCGGCAGGTACCACGCGTTGGTAAACAAGGGAGCCGCCACGATTCCAGCGCCGCCGTTGCCGGACACCGTACTGTTGTTGATGTTTGCCGTTGTGGCGCCGGTGAGCAGGCCTGGGCCGCCGCTGTTGCCCGAGATCGTGCTCGATTCGACCGTCACCTTCCCGACGCCGTTCGCCGCGCTGACTCCGCCGCCGCGATCGTTCGACACGGTACTCCGAACCAGAGAAAGGTTGGCGGCCGAGTTCGGTTGAAACTTGAGCCGCTGTTGCATCACTGCGAACCGCGATGCAGCCGCCATGTTCCCGGTGATCGAGCTGTCGGTGATGGTGATGGCGCCTTCTGTGGTCTTGATCGTATCGCCGTCCCCGGTGGAGGTGTTGCCGGAGACCGTTGAGTCCTCGATGGAAAGGTCGCAGTAGTTCGTTTCGATTGCGGATGCACCGCTTCCCGTCGATGTATTCCCGGAGATGGTACTCTCGTCTACGGATACGATTTTGCCGAAGCCGCAATCGGTAGCGTAGATCCCTCCGCCGGTCGCGGCGTTGTTGCCGGATACCATCGTGTTGTCGATGTCGACCTGACCGTTTCGATTCCAGATAGCGCCGCCTTCATTCGCGGTGTTTCCGGAGAGAGTGCTGCGGCGTACCGTCAAGTCTCCGAAGCTGCGGATCGCGCCCCCGTTTCCAGCGCCGGCATTTCCATTGGTCACGGTGGCATCGTTGAGTGTGAAAGCGACGCCCTGCAGTGAGTTGCCGACCTCGAAGATCCGGAAATCCGAAGCGCCACCGTCGCGTTCGATGGTGGAGCCGTTCGCGTTGATGGTGAGCTGCTCGGTGATCCGGGGGAGCGCGCTGGTGAGCGTGAAAGTGGTTGCCGCGCTCAGCTCCAAAACGTCGGCTCCCGGGTCGCCGGCGTCGCAGCCGTTGGTCGCCAGGTTGTCGTTGGCTGCGCTGATCGCATCGGCGAGGGTGCAGGTGGTACCGTCGACGGCAATGTTGGCCGCCTGGGCGACCGGCGTGCCGCCGAGAATCAACATCAGGGCCGCGCCGGCCAAGGAGAGTCGGAACGAGCGCTGCAGACGCCGGCGCGTCGCGCGCGGGCTGTCGAGCAAATTGCTGTACAGCCGGGCGAAGCGCCGGAACAGCTGTTCGCGGCCCCGCAACGACGAGCCCCGAACAACACCGATCTCACGATGCGCGCGGTTCCACGCTTCGCGCACCTCCTCCGACCGAAGATCGCTGCAACTCATCGACGATTCGATACGGGCTTCTTGCGCTGAGGTCAAGGGAAAAAGCCTTTGACCTCCGGAGCGCAAAGCGGTCGGAGATCCGGTTGGATCGCCATCCCCGTCAGCTGCCGGGCGATCTCGCCGAAGTTGACGACCCCGACACCGTAGTGGTGCTGGGCGAAACGCCGGGTCAGCTGCAGGCCAAGATCTGTATTGTTTACGAAGGCGACGCTGATTCGATGGTCATGCGGCGATCACCGAATGTGGCGTCGAGACGTCAAGTCTCGCCGCGCTTCGTTGGCTCCGTGCCGCTGCGACTGACGCGTCGAGCCCATGCGAGTGGCGCGTTGCCGAGCCGCAACAGGGCGAGTCCGAGCAGTGTGACCAGCGACAGGACCAAGCTGGTACTCGAGGTTGCAGGGGCCGGCGCAGCGTCGGCGCTGCAGATTCCCTCGAGACCCGGGTTGTCGCAGCTCAAGCCCTCGGTGTCGCAGGCTGTGTTGCAGCACACGTCGTCGACGCAACTTCCGGACAGGCACTCGGAGGGGCTGTTACATTCGACTCCGTCGGCGAGGAAGGGCGTCGGGGTCGCGGTCGCGGTCGATGTTGCCGTCGGGGTTGCCGTGGCTGTGGCGGTCGCTGTGGGTGTCGGCGTCGGCGTTGCCGGCGGAAGCTCGAAGCTGCCGGCGTCGCACTGTACCATTTGTGGACGCGCGACTCCGCGCTGATCGGTTGCCGGCCCGCACGGGGTATGGTCGACCGCCGGGCTACCTGGGGGAAGGGCGTGCGTTTCGGTGGTGCCGCCGTTGTCGGCCAGCGTCGTTTCGAGGATGGACGAGAGCGCCGTCGGGGCTCCGTCGGAGGTCGCCAGGATGTTGTTCACCCCCAACAAGGAGTTCGTGCCGATTGCCTGTGCGGTGGTCAGGCTGTCGTGTCCGATGATGTTGTTGCTTCCGACGAGATCGTTGGAGCTCTTCCATTCGACCGGCCCGGCGCCTTGGTTGCCCGAGATGATCGATCGGGCGACTTGGAACGAGCCGCTCGAACTGTCGGCGTACGTGGCTGCATCGATGCCGTACGAGCCGTTGCCGGTGATCGTAGAGTCGGCGACCGTTGCTGTCGGCAGGTAGTAGGTGTTTGTCCTTACCGGATTGGCGACGATGCCCGAGCCGCCGTTGCCTGAGATCGTGCTGTTGTCGATCGCCGCGGTGGTGGCCCCCAGGCGCAGTCCGTCGCCGCCGTTTCCGGAGATGGTGCTGCTTTCGACCGTTACCGAGCCCCTAGCGCTGGAAGCATCGACGCCGCCGCCGCGATCGTCGGAGATCGTGCTCCTCCGAATCACGAGACTGTCGGAACTACTGTCCGGTCGGAAGTGACGGACTGCGAATCCCGAGGTTGCCGACATGTTGCCACTAATCGAGCTGTCGGTGATGGTCAGCTCGCCGAACTGGACCCGGATCGTATGGCTGTCTTGTCCGTTGGATATGTTTCCGGAAACGGTCGAATTCTCGATAGTCACGTCACATCGAGTGGCTTGGATCGCCGACGCGACACCAGCCGCGCTGGAAGTGTTTCCGGAGATGGTGCTGTCTTTGACCACGAGCGGGGTCGTGCAGAAATAGGCGAGGATGCCGCCTGCCGTTGCGGCGTTGTTGCCGGAGATTTCGCTACCCTCGATGTCGGGATTGCCATACGAGAAGATCCCGCCGCCGCTGTTGGTGGCGGTATTGCCCGAAATCTCACTGTCGTTGATATCGACCGTTTCGTTGGAATA
>JANQHZ010001116.1 GCA_028282445.1 Candidatus Binatia bacterium
TCCCCAACCGACACGGCGCTCGCGCCCGCCTCGACATCCTCGACCGGGGTCGCGTCCTCGATCTCGACCGCTTCTTCGTCGACGATCTCCGGCTCGAGGACTTGGCTGTCGTCTTTCTTCGAATCGCCCATCAGATCGGCCGTGCGCTGGATCGCATCATCGGCGCGCTACTACGCACGCACAGCGGCATCAGCTCCCCGAGCCTCCGCCGACTTCTTTTTTCATCTCCTCGACCAAGGTCGCGACGACTTCGTCGAACTGGCGGCGCATCGACAACAGCTCTTCACGCATGTGAAGAATCACTTCGACCCCGGCCAGATTGACGTCCATTTCGTTCATCAAGACCGCGATCACTCGCAAGCGCTCGGCATCGTCGGCCGTCACCACTTCGTCCACGCCGGAGGTCGGTCGCCGAATCTCGACCAGGCCTTCGGCGGCGAGCTGCCTCGCCGTCGACTCGTCCATGTGAATCTGGACGCATACTTCGTGAACTTTCAGGAATCTCGCCACCGCAAGTCCTCAAAACCGCAGATCGCCACGCACGTCACCATCGTAGCCCTGATCGAGCGAGGAGGCTGCAGCGGTCACAGCCTCTCCGCCTTTGCTGGGAATATGGACGGCAACCCGCAAATACAAGTCGCCGCGCCCCCCACCCTTGAGATGCGGCATTCCGTGCCCTCGCACGCGCAGCTGTGTACCGCCTTGGGTCGTCGGCGGCACCCGCACGCGGACCTTCGCTCCGTCGGGTGTCGGAACTTCGATCGACGCTCCCGAAATCGCCTCTGAAACCGTCACCGGGAGGTCGACGTAGAGGTCGTCGCCGCGACGCTCGATCAGATCGTGGGGTCGAACGCGGACCCGAATGTAGAGATCGCCGGGCTGACCACCACCGCGCGCCGCCCCGCCCTTGCCGGCAACGCGCACGCGCGAACCGGTATCGACGCCGGCCGGAATCTTGACCGATAGACGCTCGCGCTCGGATGTGGCTCCGGCGCCGCCGCACGCGCCGCACGGACGCCCACCTTCGCGCCCGAGCCCACCGCACGCGGGGCACGCGCGCATGAATGAGACCGGCCCCTCGCCAACCCGTACACGCCCCTGGCCGCCGCACTGCGAACACGGCGGAGCGCCACTCAGATCGACCCCACTGCCATCGCAAGTCGTGCATGCTTGCTGGCGATCGATGCCGATCTGGGTCGACATCCCGCGCACGGCATCGAGTAAGTCGATTTCGAGCTCGGACTCGAGGTCCTCGCCATTCGATGGCGGCTGTGCGTACGTACCACGGGCGCCGCGAGCGCCGAAGATATCCCCGAAGATGTCTTCGAAGTTCTCATAGCCGCCGAACCCGCTGCTGGTTCGGGCGCCGCCGGCGCCGGCGAAACCCTGGCGCGCCGCTCGCGCCGCATCCGCATCGAAGCCGGATTGCACACCAGCCATCCCAAACTCGTCGTAGAGCTTGCGTTTGTCCTCGTCCCCGAGAATGTCGTGCGCTTCCGAGATCTCCTTGAAGCGCTCCTCGGCGGCGTCGTTGCCCGGATTGACGTCGGGATGGTACTTGCGCGCGAGCTTGCGGTACGCCTTGCGCACTTCGTCGGTCGATGAGCTTCGCTCGACCCCGAGCACCGAGTAGAGGTCTTTCTCCTCCATCGAATCTTCACCCGACGCCGGCTCGGCCGAGAGCCGAGACGAACTTTCTCCGCCCTACTCCGGCAGCGGGTCTACTCCTCCGGAGCCTCCACCGGATACTCGAGCACGACCTCTCCCGAAGCTACTTCCCGCAGCGCGGTCACGACCTCTTTGTTGTCGGAATCGACCAGCGGTCGCGCTCCCTTGAGGAGTTGCTTGGCCCGACGCGCGCCGAGCAGCACGAGCTCGAAGCGGTTGCCAACGTTGTCCAAACAGTCTTCTACAGTAATTCGCGCCATCGCAATCTTCCTCTCGTAACGTCCTAGAGTAGGCGGATCGGAGGCCGGAGGCAAGCATGCTATCGGCCGGATGCTATCGGCCGGACAGCCGCCGGTCGGCTCGACCCGACCGCGCCGATTGCCGCCACGACGCCAACTTGACTCCCGCATGGCCTCTGCTAGCGTGCGCCAATCATGGCCCTGCTGGACACTTTCCGCGGTATCCTCGAGTCGGATGAACAAGCCGAAAAACGCATCAACGGCCGTCTTCAGAACCTGTTTCGAGGTTTCGTCGAACGCGCCGAGCGGCTCGCCCTGACCGCCGGTCAGGCGCCGAGCAAGGCTACCGAGACCGACCTCCGCAAGCTGGCGGATGATCACCGAGCCACCGCGGATCTCATCAAGTCCGCTTTGGAGAGTCGCAAATCGTCCGCACCATCGTCGGTCGGGGCGGTCACAGCGTCGACCGGTGTGAATCACTGGGCCCGCATCGTCGAGGACCTCGAGGTCTTTCAGCAAGGCCGCAACCAGCTGATGGAGCTCAGCAACGACATCCTCGAGAGCTACCCGGAGCTAACCCCGCTGTTCGACGCACTGGCCAAGAAGACGGCCGATCACATCGCTCGCTTGCGCGGCGAAATCGCTCGCGCCGACCCGCAAGCGCTCAACTAGCGCCTGCCGCCGCGAGGTGGACGAGGAACTCCTTGTTCCCCTTTGGCCCCAGCAGTGGCGACTCGCACTCGCCTAGAACCTTCATCCCGAGACCGCGCGCCGCTTCGCAAACCGAATCGACGGCGCTGCGATGGAGGGCGGGGTCGCGCACGACGCCGCCTTTGCCGACCTGGCCGCGACCGACCTCGAACTGCGGCTTGACCAAGGCCACGATCTCACCGTCGACCCGCAACACGCTCAGTGCTGCCGGAAGAATGAGTCGCAGGGAGATGAACGAGACGTCGATCACCGCCAGGTCGGGGACGTAGGGCAGCGCATCCGGGCTGAGATTGCGCGCGTTGGTACGCTCGAGCAACGTGACTCGATCGTCTTGCCGTAGCCGCCAATCGAATTGCCCATAGCCGACGTCGACCGCAATCACGCGCCGCGCTCCGCGGCGCAGCACGCAGTCGGTGAACCCGCCGGTCGACGCGCCGATGTCGATGACGTCGCGTCCGTCGACATCGACGCCGAAGGCTGCGAGCCCTCCCTCCAATTTGGACCCGCCGCGACTGACGAAGGAATCGTCCGACTCGACGGTCACTTCCGCCGTCTCGGCGACGGTGGCGCCGGGTTTGTCCGCCACCTCACCGTCGACCCGAACCTTGCCCGCCATAATCAAGCGGCGCGCCCGCTCCCGACTGGCGACGCCACAGCGTTCGACCACGACGCGATCGAGGCGATCTTTCATTCGATCATGCCTGGGCGGCGCGCGACACGACGTAGTCGACGATCGCACGCAGAGGATCGGCATCTCTTCCCAACGATTCGAGCGCCGAGACGGCCTGGTCGCGCAGCTCGACCGCGCGCGAGCTGGCGCCCTCGACCCCCATCACTTCGACGTACGTGCGCTTGCCGCGCTCGCGGTCCCGCCCGCCGATCTTGCCGGTCTTCTCGCTCTCGGCGGTCGCGTCCATTACGTCGTCCACCACCTGAAATGCGAGGCCGAGCCGTTCGCCGTACAGAGTCGCCGCCGCGAGCGCATCCGCTCCGGCGCCGCCGAGAATCGCCCCAGCCCGTACCGCCGCCCGCAGCAGGGCGCCGGTCTTGCGGCGGTGGATGAGCTCGACACGATCGAGACCGGCCGTGCTGCCCTCGGCGGCGATATCGTCGGCCTGCCCCGCTACCATACCCGCCGTGCCGGCGGCCTCGGCAATCTCGCGGATGGCGAGCAAAGCCGCGCTTGGGTCCGGTAGACCGGCTGCCGCCGAAGACATCACCGCAAACGCGTCGGTGAGCAGGCCGTCGCCGACGAGGATCGCCAACGCGTCGCCATAGCGCACGTGGGTGGTCGGTCGACCGCGGCGCAGCTCGTCGTCGTCCATCGCCGGCAAGTCGTCGTGCACGAGCGAATAGGTGTGGATCATCTCGATGCCGCAGGCGAAAGGCGTCAACCGCCCCGAGTCGGCCCCAACCGCCTCCGCCGCAGCCAGCAACAAGATCGGCCGGACGCGCTTGCCGCCGCCGAGCAGCGAGTAGCGCATCGCCTCGCGCAAGCGACTGCCATCGTCCGCCACCGCGCTGTCGAGCGCCCTTTCGATCAGCTCGCGGCGCGCGGCGAGGTATCGCTCGAGCTCACTCTTCTCCATCGCCCTCGTCCAGGGGCGCCACCACCAACTCCCCCTCGCTACCGCGCGACAAGACCTCGATCCTCTTTTCGGCGTGGTTGAGGCGCTCGTTGAGTTGACGCACCAACGCGATGCCCTTTTCGAAGGACTCGAGTGCCTTCTCGAGTGGCAACTCGCCGGACTCGAGCTCTGCGACCACGGCCTCGAGCGCGCTCACGCCCTCGTCGAAAGTGCCCTTGGAGCTGTGTTCGTCCGCCTTCTTTTTCCTTGCCGCCATCCTCGTCCCCCGCGTTGCCGACGCTATTGTTCCGAATCGCTTTCCTCGACCCGGACGATCGCGTGGCCCCGGGCAAAACGCAGCTGCAGCACATCGTCTACCGCCAGCTCGGCGGACGAACGCACGACCCGGCCACTCGCCGGATCGCGTGCAATCGAATACCCGCGCTCGAGCACGGCCAGCGGCGACAAAGCGTCCAACCGAGCCGAGCCACGCAGGGCGCGCTCGCGCGCCAGTCGCACGAGCTGCTCGGCTGCTCTCCGAGCGCGCTCGGAGAGATCGTCAATCCGCAGTCGTTGCGCCTGCAATTCGGCGCGCGGATCGCGCAGGCGCCGCGCCGATCCGTCCAAGCGACCGCGCGCGCGCAACAGGCAGGCGTCGGCAGCCAGTCGCAACGCCCTCGTCACGCGCGCGAGGCGCGCTTTCGCCTCGCGGCAGTCCGGCGTGACTGCGGCAGCCGCGGCAGTCGGTGTCGCCGCACGCTGGTCAGCGACCATATCCGCGAGGGTATAGTCGACCTCGTGGCCGACGGCGGAGACGATGGGAATTCGGCACGCCGCGATCGCGCGAGCCACCCGCTCCTCGTTGAACGCCCACAGATCCTCGATCGACCCCCCACCTCGCCCGACGATGAGGACGTCGGCCGAGCCCTCGGCCTCGAGCTCTCCCAGCGCCGCCGCAATTTCCCCAGCGGCCTGCCTGCCCTGGACGGCGACCGGACGAACGAGAATGCGAACCTGCGGCATGCGCGACCGCAGGGTCGTAACGATGTCGTGGATGGCAGCGCCACGCAGCGCCGTCACCACTCCGACCGTCGTCGGCCAGCTCGGTAGCGGACGCTTGCGATCGGTTTCGAAGAGCCCCTCCGCGGCGAGCTTTTCCTTGAGCTGCTCGAGGGCGAGTTGAGCGCTGCCGATCCCGCGCGGCTCCATCGAATCGACGTAGATCTGCAGATCTCCGCGCGCATCGTACATCCCGACGCGTCCTCCGACGATGACTTCCATCCCGTCACGCGGCTTGAACTTCACCCGTCGCGCGCTCGAACGAAACATCACCGCGGCAATCTGCGCCTTGGCGTCCTTGAGTCGGAAGTACACGTGCCCCGACGGCGCGACCTTGTAGTTCGAGACCTCGCCGGCGACCCAGACCCCCGAAAAGCCCTCTTCCAGCGTCGACCGAATCTGCCAGTTGAGCTCGCTGACGCTGAGCACCTCGACGCGACGTCCGGAGGGGATCTCGAGTTGCATGGCGCCAAGCTATCCGCCCGCGGCAACCCTGTCCACGTCGTGACAGGGGCGCGGTGGACCGCGCCGGAACGCGCCCGCCGCGGCTCTACACCGCTCCTTCCAGCGCGCTCGCGTCGCCGATGAGAATTCGCGTGCCGTCGTCTTTCTCGACCCAGACGTCGCAGTGAGCTCGCGAAAACGTTCCCTCGCGGGTCGTCTCGCGCACCTTGGCGCGCGCCGTCACCCGTTCGTCGACCCACAGGACATTGGTCAGCTTGAGGTCCATTCGCCCGCCCGAGAGGAATCCTTCGCCGAAGCGGTCGAGCATGACCTGGGCGATAAAGCAGGTCGTCATCATTCCC
>JANQHZ010001118.1 GCA_028282445.1 Candidatus Binatia bacterium
CCGCGTCGCGCGCCGGCGGTGAGCTCGCGGCGGATAAATGGAATCCCCACGCCGGGTGGGAGCATGTCGATGCCCGCGGTCTTCATCATCTGCGGGATCGAGCCGCGCGACGCCATCCCGATGTCCGCCCAGGCGGTCCAGTCGATCGCGATCGCCCGGGTTTCCGCCCGCATGGCGGAGGCATGCTTGCACAGAAGGTCATTGGCTGCGCTGTAGTCGGTCTGGCCGCCGTTGCCGAAGCGACCGGCGATGGAGCTGAACGCGACCGTCGCTCCGAGCGGCATATCCCCGAGCGAACGCCGAACGTTGAACCAACCGTCGGCCTTTACGTCGAAGATCCGATCGAACTCCTGCTGCGGCTTGTCGGGCAGAAAGTGGCTGATCTCCATTCCAGCCGCGTGCAGCAGGACGTCGACGCGGTCGTGACGATCGCGAATCTGCGCCACCGCACGCTCGACCGAGTCCGCCTGGGTGAGGTCGACTTGCAGGTAATGAGCCGTACCGCCGGCCGCCTCCACCGCTTCGATCGCGGCAACGACCGCCTGCGCCCGTTCGATCTTCGCCAACTCCCTCTCGACCAGCGCCGGAGTCGCGCGCTCGCCCGCCGCCTTCAGGCGCTCGAAAACATCCCGCTTCAGTCCATCTCGATCGCCGTCCAGCCGTACGAGGTCGGGGTTGCCTCGATCCGGCGCATCGACCAGGTCGAGAAGGTAGAATACGCCTCCGGACGCGGCGGCGAGGTCGGCTGTGATCGCCGAAGTGATGCTGCCGGCAGCACCGGTGACGACGACGACCGAGCTCGAGTTGAGGTCCATGCCGGGCTCACCGTCTTCCGCGTCCTGCTCGATCAGTGCGACGCTCCAACGCCGCCCGTCGAGGTGACCGACCTCGACGACGCCCGCATCGCGCGTCGCCTCCGAGATCAACCGATCGGCGAGGTCGGAGGTTTTGCGCGACACCGGGAAGTCGACGACTTTGGCGAGAGCATCGGGACGCTCGCGCCGGAACGCCTTGACGAATCCGCTGACGGCACCGCCCATCGGCGCCGAGGCAGCGTCGTCTCCGTACCCCAATTGTCCGCCGAGGCGTGTCGCCCCGATCAAGAAGTGCCCAGGCTGCTCGAACTCTTCGTGAAAAGCCCGGCCGACGATATAAAGCGCCTTCACCCGCAGCTCGAGCTCCTCGCGCCACTGTTCGAGATCCATCTCCGAGATCGGTGCCTCGACGTCGAGCGCCGGCAGCCAGAAGATGCCGTCGGTCTTCCCGCCGCTCTGCCACTGCTCGACCTGCGTCTGCAATTCGGGCAGCGAAACAGGCGCCGAGAGATCCAGTACTTCGACGGAGAGCTTCTCGAGCCTCTTCACCAGAGCCGCGCCCACCCCGCCTCGGTCCCGCATCACGACGACGCGCGAATCGGCAGAAAGCTCGATACCTGTCGGCTTGCAGTCATCTAGCGACGGTCGGAGTACTGGGACCGGAACGCGACGCGGGTAGCCCTCCACGTCACCGCCAACCGATTCGTCGCCCGTCTCAGCGGCCGCGGCATCCGCTTGGGTCGGCGAATCCGCCGCGTCGGCGTTCAGGTCGGGCCGGTGGTCGAGCACGAACCCGACGACGTGGCTCAGGGTCGGAAAGTCACGCAACTGCAGGTTCTCCTGCCGCGGAATGCCGTAGTGCTCGCGGATGCTCGCGAACAGCTCCGCCTGCTTGACCGTATCGACGCCGAGATCCGCCTCGAGATCGAGCTCCGGATCGAGCATGTCGGCCGGGTATCCCGTCTTGTCGGCGACCAGGGAGAGAACCGTCGACAGAACCTCGTCGCGGCTGCCCGCCGAAGAAGCGCTACCGGCAGACGCCTTCGTTGTTTCGGTCGGAGCAGCTTCTACGGGACCACCGAGATCCGGTCGGCGCGCCAAAACGAATCCGACGACGTGACGCAATGTTGGAAAATCGCGCAGCTGCAGATTGTCGTCGCGCGGGATGCCGTAGTGCTCGCGCACGTTGGCGAAAAGCTCGGCCTGCTTGACCGTGTCGATGCCGAGATCGGCTTCGAGGTCGAGGTCGGGCTCCAACATGTCGGCCGGATACCCGGTCTGCTCGGTCACGATCTCGAGAATCGCAGCCAGTACCTGATCGGCGACATCGTCGCCGGCCGCAACCGGCGCCGCCGGCTCTTGCGCTTCTAGAGCTGCAGGCTCCGGCGGAGTGTCCGATGCCACCAGGTCGGGACGATGGTCGAGCACGAACTGCGCCACGTGCTGAAGGGTCGGGAAGTCTCGCAGCTGCAGGTTCTCCTGCCGGGGAATCTCGTAGTTCTCGCGAATCTTCGCGAACAACTCGGCCTGTTTGACCGTATCGATACCGAGGTCGGCTTCCAGATCGAGCTCCGGATCGAGCATGTCGGCCGGATACCCGGTCTGTTCCGTGACAATTCCGAGGATCGTAGCCAGGACATCGTTGCCGCCGGTGGCCGCCGGTGCCGCGCCTTCCGTCGGTTGCGGAACACTCTCGGTCGGCGCCGAGGGGGCACCGGCCGCGGCCAAGTCGGGGCGGTGATCCCGCACGAACCCGACGACGTGGGAGAGCGTCGGGAAGTCGCGCAGCTGCAGATTCTCCTGCCGCGGAATGTCGTAGTGCTC
>JANQHZ010001151.1 GCA_028282445.1 Candidatus Binatia bacterium
ATCTTGCCGGGCCACCGCACCATTGCCGGAACGCGCCAACCGCCCTCCCAGTTGGTGTTCTTCTCGCCGCGGAACGGCGTCGCCGCGGCATCGGGCCAGGTGTTGTAATGCGGTCCATTGTCGGTCGAGTAGAAGACGATCGTATTGTCGGCGATGCCGAGATCGTCGAGCTTCTTCAGGAACTGACCGATGTGCATATCGTGCTCGACCATTCCGTCCGAATACTCGTCCTGACCGGAGATTCCACGCAGCTCTTCCTTCACGTGCGTTCGGAAGTGCATGCGAGTGCCGCTCCACCAGACAAAGAACGGCTTCCCTGCCTTGTTCTGGCGCTCGATGAAATCGAGCGCGGCGGCAACCGTCTCGTCGTCGACCGTCTCCATCCGCTTCTTGGTCAGCGGGCCGGTGTCCTCGATCTTGCCGTCGGCCGTGCTCTTGATGACCCCACGCGGACCGAACTTCTTTCGGAACTCCGGGTCCTTCGGATAATCCTCGTTCTCCGGCTCCTCCTCCGCGTTGAGGTGGTACAGGTTGCCGAAGAACTCATCGAAACCGTGATTGGTCGGCAAGTGCTCGTCGCGGTCCCCGAGGTGGTTCTTGCCAAACTGGCCGGTCGCGTAGCCGAGATCCTTCAAGACCACCGCGATGGTCGGATCGGCTTCCTGCATCCCCTCCTTGGCGCCCGGTAGTCCGACCTTGCTGAGACCGGTACGGAAGACGCTCTGCCCCATGATGAAAGACGATCGACCAGCGGTGCAGCTCTGTTCGCCGTAGTAGTCGGTGAAAATCATCCCCTCGTCGGCGATGCGATCGATGTTGGGCGTACGATATCCCATCATCCCCTTGGAGTAGGCACTGATGTTGGTCTGGCCGATGTCGTCGCCCCAGATCACCAGAATATTCGGTTTCTCCTGCGCGACGGTCGGGACCGCCAGCGCAAGCAGCAGAAACGCAGCAACCAGCTTCTTCATGTCTCGTCTCCTATCTGTTCGTCGCGAGGACACGCATCGGCGCCGCGACCGGTGAATCTGCAAAGCATACTCGAATCGAGGGGTCCCGAAACCCGGCAACCTGTTGGCAACCCGAGAGTCACCGGTCGAACGGATACACGACTTTCCAGTCCCTCTTCATGTCGACCACCGTCCAGCCCCGCCGACGGGCTTCGTCGAGCCCTTGATCGAAGTGACCGATTGCCGACTCGCGATCGTAGGCCCACTCGCGCTCGGCGTCGGTGTGGTGCACGAACATCATGAAGCGCGGCCCATCCCCGGCCGCAGTCCACTGCAGCATCTGGAGGTCACCGTCGGAGTTGCCGAAAGCAGCAAGCGGCCGGCGCCCGATGTGACGGTTGATTCCCACCGGCTTGCCGGCTTTGTCATCGATAAAGTCGATCTCCGGCAAGCGCACCAACACCGGCCCGCCTTGGCGCGATTCGAGCTTGGTCTTCACACTGCTGCCGATGACGTACTCGGGTGGGATTCCGTAAACGCGCTCGGACCACGGCCGCATGAACTCGATCCCGCCGCCCGATACGATGAATGTCTTGAAGCCGTTGGCCCTCAGATACTCGAGAACCTCGAGCATCGGTTGATAGATGCACTCCACGTAGAGTCGATCGAAGCGCGGGTGCTTCGCAGTCGTCGCCCACTGCTCTACGATCGCGGCGAACTCATCCGTCGTCGTGCCGGCATGCGTGGCCATGATGAGCTCGAGGATCGCATGTTCGCCGCCGGAGAAGACCGATTCCAAATCTCCATCCAAAGCCGCCTTGAACGGCTGTTTCGTCTTCCACTCCGGATGCGACGGGGCCAGCGCCTTGACCCGGTCGATCGCGAACGCGAGTTGGAAGTAGAGGGGCTGCTCCGACCAAAGGGTGCCGTCGTTGTCGAAGACCGCGATCCTCTCGGGCGCCGCGACGAAGCTCTCGCCCCCGGTCTTCGTCACTCTCTCGACGAACGAAACGAGGGCACTCTTCGCGTTGCCGTCGTTCCACGACGGCAACGGGTCGCCCGCGGCCACAACGGCGGTCGCCAGCATTCCGACGATCGCAAACCCGCAAGTAAAGTATTCTCGACGCTCGAACATCCGACCTCCTGGAAACAATGCGATCCGATCGAGTGCCTGCGCGACACCGCTCCCGCTGGAATCGGAGGAGAGCCGTCGTCGGACCAATGCAATCGCTCTCGCAGCGGAGATCGGCACTATTCCCCGCCCCTCGGACTCCGTCAATTGAATCGTGCGCGCGCTTGGGGATCCCCGTGCAGCGACGGTGCGCTCGTGATAGGAAGCGCGTAGAACATGGGGCTCGCAGGACGCAACAAGACCACGGCGACAGCGGCCATCATTGCTTTATTGCTCGCGGCAATGATGCAAAACCCACCCGCCACAAAGGCGCACCAGAGCCCCGAGCACCCCCCTACGGAGGAAGCGCCGCCGCCGGTCGCTCCCACCTCAGACGAGGCGCCACCACCGGCCGATCCTACCTCCGAAGAGGAGGAACCGCCGGCCCGATCGACCAAGGCTCCGGAAGAGAAGGGGGTTACGGGACCCAAGCCCGACGACATCTTCTTCGAGGCGTATTGGGACGAGGGAGTCCGCTATCGGCTACTGGGAAACATCAAGCTGATCGAATGGCGACCG
>JANQHZ010001171.1 GCA_028282445.1 Candidatus Binatia bacterium
CCAGGTGGAGCCGGTGGATCGCTGCGATCGCCCACGCGTGCAGCCACCCTTCGCTCAGCATGAGAACTCCTACTGGTGCGTTGGCGTACGTCTCGCGGCACTCACCGTCGACCGCTTGGTCACAGACCGAACCCGTCTGCAGGACGTTTCGCGCCAGGCGCATCCAGTGGTAGCCGTCGTAGCCGCCCAGGTAGTTGTAGGTTCGGCCATCGTCACCCTCGAACTGATGCCATCCGTCGACGGCGGCTCCCTCCACCGATGGCACTGCGGCGGGCAGCATCCGCACCCAGGCCACGGCGCAACCGAGGATGACCAAGCAAGCCGCAGGCGCGAGCCACCGGAGAACCGTGCGCCGGTACCGCATAGCGTACTGCTAGCGCGCGCGCCCGAGCAGCTGCAACCCCGCCAGACCGCGTTGACCGCCCCAAACGAGTGTGACACGTAGTCTCGCGATGGCCTTCGTCGCCAATAAAGAGAATACGTCATGGCGGATCGTCGACGGCGAAGCGGTGGTGATCCATCTGGAAACGACGCACTACTACAGCTTGAACCCGACCGGCACGTTCATTTGGAACCTGATTGCGGACAAACCGCTCGCAGAAAGCGCCATCGTCGCTTCCGTCGCCGAGCACTATGATCAGACTCCCGAGCAGGTCGCGGGCGACGTCGAAAACCTGCTGAGCGAGCTCCTGCAAGAGAAGTTGATCGAGGACCGTCCGGAATGAAGAAGAAATCCGCAGGCCCGAAGACGGCAGCCCGCAGCCCGCAGAAATCGCGCGCCAACAAGAAGCCAGACTACGAACCGCCCAAGCTGATGAAGTTCGAAAAGCTGGAACGGTTGATCGTCAGTGGTGAGTGAGGCGCAATCAGCACCGGCCTCACCGACTCCCGCAAGCGCGGCCCCCGCACGCCCGGATTTCGTCGTCCTCGGTGGGCACCGCTGCGCCACGACGTCGCTGCACCACTACCTCGGCCAGCACCCGCAGATATTTCTCCCGTCCCGCAAAGGAACCGATTACTTCACAAACGCCGGACGCACGCATGGACCGGGGGAGTTTCCTGTCGCGACCACCCTCGACGAGTACGAGGGGCTGTTCAAACCGGCGCGGCAGGGACAGATTCGGGGAGAGGTGTCGAGCGTCTACCTCCACAATCCGGTCGCTCGCGCGCTTCGCGACGCTCTCCCGCATGCCAAGCTCATTGCCGTCCTGCGCCACCCCATCGAACGCGCCTACTCGCACTTTCTGGCCGTCAGGCGCTGGCAGGACCACATCGACTTCGCCGATCTCTTGCAACCGGAGTTCGTCGCCCCGAGCCGGTACGATTCCAGCCTGGGGCACTACGATGCCGAGTTGGGACGCGGACAGGTCGAGATCCTGTTGTACGACGACCTCGAGTCCGATCCTCAACGGTTCTTCGCTCGCCTGTTCCGGGTTATCGGCGTCGCCACCGACTTCGCGCCGGACATGTCCACGCGCCATCATCTCGGCGGTATCCCCAAGAGCCGCACCGCCCTGCGACTGCTGAGCGAACCCAACCGGCTCGCGAGAATCGTAAACCGATTCGTTCCGGAGTCGGCTCGAGTGCGCCAACGTGCCGCGCGGGCGACGTTGATCAAACCGCCGGTTCCACCGGTGATCGCCGAAGAGCTGCGCCGACAGCTCCGGGACGAAACCCTCGCCCTGCAGGAAAGAATCGGGCGCGACCTCGGCCACTGGCTCCACTGAGGATGGCCCGCTCCGATATCACGCGAGAGCTTCACGCGAGATGGTCGCGCCTACGAACTCCCGCCAGTCGCAACCTCCTGCGCGAGCTGGTGCGGGCAACCATCCGGATCAACGACCACAATTCGGTTCTGGGCGCAGTTTGGGGATTGCTCGGACCGGCGTCGATGCTGGTCGTGCTGTACGCAGTCTTCCACTCACGTTTCGGTTCGCGACTCGACGCGTACCCACTCTTCCTATTGGTAGGCATCGTCGCGGTGGGGTTCTTCCTCACCGGCTCGCGCCAGCTGATAGGCGTCCTGACCGCGAATCGCAACTTCATGATCGACTCGACCGCGCCGCGCGAGATGGTGATCCTTTCGAACCTGACCCCGCATGTCTACAAGCTGCTCGTCGAGCTCGCGCTCTGCGCCGGATTCGCAGGGTACTACGGGCTACTATCCTGGAAGACCGCGCTCCTGCTTCCGGTCGTCACATTGGCGTACGTCGGCTTCGTCCTCGGGGTCGGCCTGGTTCTCGCACTCGCCTACACCTTCACCAGCGACATCGAGCACGTCTGGGTGCTCGGCTCGCGCCTGTTGTATTTCGCAACCCCCGTCTTCTACGAGCTCGGCGAGCTATCCCCCGTGGCCGCCGGACTGGTCTACTGGCTCAACCCCGTCACGCCATTCCTGCTCGCCCTCCGCACGGTGTTCTTCGACGCAACGACCTCGCTGGCTCCGGTGTTCCACGCGATCGCGCTCGGGCCACTGGCTCTGATCGCGGGATACTTCCTGTTCCTGCGATTCGAAGCGGAGGCGATCGAACGAATATGAGCGACCCGATGATCACCGTGCGCGATCTGAAAAAGCACTTCAGGGTGGTTAGACGACATCGCACGGCGGTTCGAGCGATGAGAGCCTTGCTCCGCCCAGAGGAGCGCTTCGCCGAGCGCACAGTGCTGCACGGTCTCGATTTCGACGTCGCCACCGGCGACCGCGTCGCACTGGTGGGAAGCAATGGGTCGGGCAAGACCACTCTCTTGCGAATCTTGTCGGGGATCTACCGTCCCAGCGGCGGACAAATCACGCTCGGGCAAAGCGCCAGGCCCTTGTTCAGCTACTCCATCGGCCTGGCGGGAGAGCTCAGCGTCGAGGAGAACGTATACCTCTTCGGAGCACTGCACGAGATGGACCGCCCCTACCTCGACCCGAGGCTAGATCGCGTAATCGAGCGCGCCGGGCTGCAAAGCCATCGTCACACCCAGCTCAAGCAACTCTCCGCCGGACAACGCCAGCGCCTGGCACTGAGTGTGTTCTTCGAGTCCCCTGCCGAGCTGGTCATCTTCGACGAAGCCCTGGCCAACGTGGACCAGGGATTTCTTCAAGAATGCGATCGATACTTCCTCGATCTTTCGGACTCCAAACGGACCCTGCTGCTGACCTCCCACGACCCTTCGCTCTTGAGTCGTTACTGCAGGACCGCCCTGTGGCTGGACGACGGTCGGATCCGACACTCCGGCCCAGTCGACGAAGTGCTCGCAGCGTACGGTCGTTCGTTCGACGAGTCACAGCGCTAGCCGATGGCAACCCGGGGAATCATCACACTCGCCGACGATGCGGTGGTCGACGGCCTCATCGCCCTCCTCAACAGCCTCGAGGACATGCTCACGCCCGATCTGTCCGTTTGCGTCATCCCGTACTCGGACGAGATCGAGCAAGTGCAGCGCGCAATCCAGAATCGCGAACACGTACAGCTCTATGACGACGCCGGCAGCATCGCCGCGTGGGAGAGCTTCGCCCGGGAGGTCTGGGAGGCTCATCCCGAGGCGATGCAACTTTGGGAGCAGCGCTACGGACACCGCAAGCTTCACCGGGGCGCGCTACACCGCAAGTTCTGCTGCTTCGACGGCCCCTTCGAGGAGTTCCTCTTCCTCGATGCCGATATCGTCATCCTGGCATCGGTCGAGCCCTACCTCGAGAAGCTGGGCGAGTCCGACCTGGTGGTCTACGACGATCAGTTTCGCGGCCCAACACACGTCTTTCGCATGGACTCGCCGCGCTTGCGCGAGATATTTACCGAGGCGGAGCTAACGACCAAGATGTTCTGCACCGGCCTTTTCGCGTCACGTCGCACAGTCCTTGACGGAGCGAAGCGAGCGAAGTTGCTGGCCGACCTATGCGCCGGAGACGCCGAAGTGCTCTACCCCTGGGCACCCGACCAGACCGTTCTCAATTACATGGTTCTTCGCTCCGGCTGCTCAGTCTACAACTTCCATCTCGAGCTCGACGAGCGGCAACGAAGCGCAACTTGCGTGACCTACCCGGACTTCGAGGCTCTCGATGGCGGTCTATCGGACCGAGGGATCAAAGTCCCTTTTCTCCATTACATCGGAATCCCACCGGCGATCTTCTCGCGGCTGAACGACGGAGACAACGTCACCTTCCCCTATCGTGACCTGTATCTTGAATACCGCTACCTGCACGAGCCACGCCCCCTTCTGCGCGGTCGACCAAAGCCTTACTTTCGCCCCCCTGGTCTAGCGAAACGACTTTGGCAGAGGGTTCGAGCCCGAATTCCCCAGTTCCGATGAAACGGGGAATCTACTTCATGGCAAACGATCGCGTCATCGAGCACGCGATCGCTCTGGTCAACAGTATCCGCGCCTACGACCGGTCGACTGCCATCGTGTTGATCCCATACGATGCCGAGCACGCGGCGGTCAGTCGTCTGATGAACGAGCAATACGGTATCGAGACCTTCGAAAACCAAGATGTCCTCGCCTGGATCGACGACCAGCTCGACCACTGTTTCGGTGCGGGATTCTTCCGACGGCCCGGTAACTTTCGCAAGCAAGCCTGCTGGTTCGGCCCGTTCGAGGAGTTCCTCTACCTCGACGCAGATATCGTAGTCTTCGAGCCGATTGTGAACCTCCTCGATCATCTCGACCGAGTCGACTTCGTGTGCTGCGACGACCAACACTGCGGGGGCCTCGCTCACGTATTCGGCGAGGCGATTCGCGAACGGCTGGGAGACGAGGATCTGCGCCAGGTGTTCAACGGCGGTCTCTGGGGGGCGCGCAGCGGAAACATCGGCGAGAGGGAGCTCACCGCAACGTGGTCCGAGGCAGCACGCCATCCGCAGTGGTTCGACTTCTCTCGAGGCGGCTCGGATCAACCGATCCTCAACTTCCTGGTCCTGAGCCGCTTCGCATCGCGTCGCAACCTGTTCGTCGGCGGGCAGGCACCGCGAATGTGGGCCGGCACCCCGGGACTGCGGTGGAACGGATCGCAACTCATCGACCCGGCAGTCGACCGTCCGGCACGGTTCCTTCACTGGGCCGGCAGGCCCATCGGCCCCGGCGGCCCCTACTGGCAGGTGTGGCGACACTTTCGAGAGCTCAACCCCGACGTGCCCGCCACCGAGCTCCCTCCGGTCCCCGCACAACAGAGCCCCCAGGATAGCGGTTGGGTACGACGTTGGTTGTCACGACTGGAGCAACGCATTCTGATGCCCCGAAGGCAGGCCAAACTACCGTGACGCCTCGGCTCAGCGCGATCGTCTGTACCCACAACCGCGCTTCCTACCTCGAATCAGCCATCCTGAGCTTGACGCACCAGCAGGGCCTCGAGAGCGACGATCTCGAGATTGTCGTCGTCAACAACGCGTCGACCGACCGCACCACCGCGGTCATCGATTCACTGAGTCAGCGTTTCCCAGCGCTCCGAGCCATCGAGGAGAGCAGACTGGGACTGTCACACGCCCGCAACGCCGGGCGTCACCATGCAAGAGCGCCGATCCTCGCCTATATCGACGACGACGCTACCGCCCACCCACATTGGGGGCACCGCATACTGGATACGTTCGGCGACGAGCCGTCCGCCGGCTGCGTCGGCGGACCGGTTCGCGCTCGCTGGGAAACCAGCAAACCTTCCTGGCTCTCCGATGCCGTCAGCGAATGCTTCACCGATATCGACTGGGGCGATAAAAGGATCCGCCTCGACGAAGGTCGATGGCTCGCCGGATGCAACATCGCGATCCGCGGCAATGTCCTCGACCAGGTCGGAGGATTCTCGACCGAGCTCGGGCGGGTGGGCACTTCGTTGCGGTCGATGGAGGACATTGCCGTGCAGCGAGCCCTCCGACGGATCGGCCGCCCGATCGTTTACGATCCGGGAATCTCGGTCGAGCACAGCGTGCTGCCCGAACGCCTCGTCCCGACATGGGTCGAGAGGCGGGTCTACTGGAACGGTGTGTCGAGCGCGCTGCTCGAACGGACTCAATCCGGGGTGCAACCGAACCGGCGGCGACGCCTGGCGTGGCAAATGACCACCCGCCTCCTTTCGCAGCCGGGCGATCTCGCCCACCTACTCCATCGCAGCAGCGATCCTTCGAGCTTCGAGCGCCGCTGCACGGCGCTCGGTCGAATCGGCTTCCTTCGCGGACTCTTCGGATCGACCGGGACCTGACAGTATGCACGTTCACGCTCTCGTCGACTCCATCCCGTGGTTCGGGCGATACTCCGGCTACGAGCAGCTCGTCCGTCACCTGCCGGACGATGCACTCCAGATCTCGTGCACGCACAGCCGGACGAGCCTCAACCAGATCCGGCTTGGACGCGCATACCGATTCTTGAAGAGGTGGAGTCCCGACACCAACCCCGTACTCGCGGCTGCCGAGCTCCGCTACGCATGGACCAATCGAATCGGAAAGGGCCAAGTTGGCCACGTACTGTACGGAGAGATGCACCACCGATTCTACGAGCGATGGGAGAATGCGCCGTCGAACGTCGTTGCCACCCTGCACCATCCCCCGGAGCAGCACCCAGACTGGCCCGACGACTTGATCGAGAACCTGCGGAGACTGAGCTCGGCCATCATCCTCTACGAGCAAGACCTCGACCGCTTCGAGGACATCGTCGGCAAAG
>JANQHZ010001178.1 GCA_028282445.1 Candidatus Binatia bacterium
CGAACCTCGACCTCGCGTTCGTACTCCTCGATTTGCTTCTTGATGACGTCGCTGATCTCCGCAGCGCGAATCTCCATGCTTCGTGCTCCCTCCTCGTCCCCGCGCCCAGCGCGCTGACGAGCCTTTGTAGTTTGATTCAATGAATGCCGGGCGAACGCCCGCAAAGATCAAATGTAGGTCTGACTCCCCGCAATGTCGTCGGCGAGTGACTTGAGTTGATTCCTCAGGCTGCCGTCGAACACCTGCCCCTCGATGTCGACCACGACGCCGCCGAGCAGGGACTCGTCGACGATTGCTTCCGCCAAGACTTGCTTACCGGTTTTTTTCTCGAAGGTTTCGACGATCCGTTGCAGATCGGCGTCTCCGAGGGCGGATGCGGACTTCACGATCGCCCGTACTCTGCCCAGCTTCTGGTCGAGCAACTTTCGGTACTGTACAGCGATGTTGCCGAGCTGATCGAGACGCTGGTTGTCGGCCAACACGCTCATGAAGTTGCGCATCGTCGGTCGCGCTCCGATCTCGCCGGCGAGCGCCACTGCCAGCTCGCGGCGCTTGCCCTCCGCCACCATCGGGTTGGCGATCGCCTGCGAAACCTCGGGGCCGGCGGTCAACGCGGCCAGCGCAGCCAATTCTTCGCCGCACTTTTCGAGCTCGTTCTCGCCCTCCGCGACCGCCAGGATGGCCTTGGCATACCTTCGTGCGACCGAGCTCACTTCGACACCTGCGCGATAAATTCGTCGATGAAACGTTTTTGATCCGAGTCTCCGAGCTTGGACGGCGCCGTTTCGCAAGCGAGCCGGTACGCCTGTTCGGCAACCTCGGCCCGGAGCTGTTCGCGCGCGTTGCGCAGATCCTGCTCGGCCGCCTTCTCGGCGTCGCGCTTGATGGACTCGACCAGCTTCTCGGTGGACGCCAGGATTTGATCGCGCTCGCCGGCGATCTGCTTCTCCGCCTGATCGCGCATCTCCTCGATCTCTTGATCGAGACTGGCCAGACGCTCGGCCCACTGCGCCTTGAGCTCTTCGGCCTCCCGCTTTGCGGTGGCCGCCTTCTCGAGCGCCTCGACGACGTCGTCACGGCGCGCCGCGACGCTCTCCTTGAGCATCGGCCAGGCGGTCGACCGCAGCAGATAGATGAAGATGAGCAAGTTGATCGTCATTACGGTCAACTTGATCGGGGTCGGCGGACCGCCGCCGGCGGCGGCGAGTAGAACGGCCGGCTGGAGCAACAACAGCGCGGCGAGAAGCAACGCGGACCGGAACGGAGTCATGATCAGGTGTTCCCCGTGGCGCGCTCGATCATCCGGCGGGCGATGTCGTCGGCGCTCCCGCTCAGGCTGGCGCGTGCCGCTTCGATCTGCTCGGCGACCGCGGCGCGTTGCGCGGCTAGAGACTGGTTCGCCGAGTCGCGGGCCGCATTCAACGCCCGCGAGGATTCCTCCTGGGCGGCGCTGCGTGCAGCCGCTGTGTCGGCGGCCAGGGCCGTCCGCTTTTCCTGGACGGTCTTGTCGTAGACGTCCTGGTCGTCTTGCGCCGACGCTACCATCGATTTCGCGTCTCGCTCAGCGGTCACGGTTCGCTTGTGCCGCTGATCGAGTACTTCCTGTGTCGGCTGGAAGGCGAGGCGATTCAGCCCCTGCCAAACCACGACGAAGAGTATGACTTGGATGACGAGCGAAAAATCCGGTGTCAGATTCATGAATCGACGCGAACCGGCACAGGGATTCCCCCCGAGCAGGATCGCCTACTCCTTGTGAAAACTCGTTTGGTTGAGGACGCTGCGAGCGGGCGGCCCGAAAACCCGACGATCAAGGCCGGGAGACTCGGAGAGTCTCCGCGACGCCTTTGGGTACGCGCTCCATGGGAACCGCCTGCCTGGGGTTGCTTGCTTGGCTGAAGCTACCAGATCTCCTTGATGAAAAAACGACTCGTACGACTAATTCGCTGCTTCCGACTTGCGGCGATTGGCGTTGCCCCTGTCTTCGGTGGGAAAGATCGCGACGCGCTTATCCGCACTCTCGCCCGAAGCGCTCGTCGAACCCTTATCCCCCATATCCGATCGTCCCTCGAAGGTCACCCCTTCGTGGATTACCAGGCTCGGGGTTCGGATATTTCCCTTTACGGTGGCCGGTGCGCGCAGCTCTAGTCGCTCGCTGGCCTCGATATCGCCCTCGACGCGGCCCTGCGCCACAACCTTGGCAGCGGTGATCTTCGCGACGATGACAGCCGACTCCCCGAGCACGACCGTATCCTCCGCCGTGATCTCGCCGACGATCCGGCCGTCGATTTGGACGCTCCCTTTGAAGGCGAGCTTGCCCTCGACCGTCGCGCCCTGGCCGAGGTGCGCGTTGATCTCCGCCTTGGGGCGGGAGGGGCGCGGTGCGGCGGCCGGGGGATCGTTCGTGGGCTTCATCTCGACGGTGGGCTTGACGTTTTTGTCTTCCTTGGTGAATAGCGCCATTTTCGTCTCCTAATGTTAGAAAGGGGGAAAATGGGCGTCTCGCTTATAGCGGCCGACGCCCACCGTGTCAAAACGAGGCAGCTGCGCGAGCCTCCGAGGAGAGCCGCGCAACCAGCCCATCGAGCTGGTCTAATGAGTAGAAGTCGATCTCGATCCGGCCCTTGGTGTTGCTGCGGGTGCGGATTCGGACCTTCGTCCCGAGGGCGTGGCTCAGTGACGCCTCCAGAGACTTGCGGTCCGCGTCGTCGACGTTCTTGTTGCGATCGCGAACCAAACGCTCGGCGTCGCGTACATTGAGCTTCTTGGCGACGATCTCGCCGGCGACCTTGGTGCGATCCTCGCCCACCGGCAGGGCGAGCAGGCTGCGAGCGTGGCCGGCCGAGAGCTCGCCGACCTCGATCTTGCGGAGAATGGCCGGATCGAGTTGCAGCAGTCGCAAGCTGTTGGTGACCGCGGCGCGGGTCTTGCCGACCCGCAGGGCCACGTCGTCCTGGGTCATGCCGAACTCGTGCGCGAGCCGACGGTAGGCGCGCGCTTCTTCGACCGGATTGAGGTCCTCGCGCTGAACGTTTTCGACGATCGCCAACTCGAGCGCTTCGCGATCGTCGACGTTGCGGACGATGACGGGGAGCTCGGAGAGCCCAGCCGCCTTGGCGGCGCGAAAGCGCCGTTCGCCCGCGATCAGCTCGTAGCCTTCTCCGGCCACCCGGACCAAGAGAGGCTGCAAGACTCCCTGTTGCTTGATGGACTCGGCGAGCTGGTCGATGGACTCGTCGTTAAATATCTCTCTTGGCTGGTATTGGTTGGGCGAAATTGTCTCGATCGGAACTGTCGTTGGAGTCTGTGACCCCGGTGACTCCGATTTCGGCGGCTCCGGGTTGATCAGGGCGCCCAGCCCCCTCCCCAAAGCTCTGCGTCGCGCTTCCATCTTCCTCCACCTCTTTCTCAATATTTTCAGTAGGTTGTAGTTCTGCAGGGGGGCCCGAGGGAGCCTCCGACGGGGGTGCCTCCGGCGCCTCGAAGCCGGTGGTCGGCGGGCTCGGCGGCGCCGCCGCCTCGCTCGTGTCGACCGCCGATGGCTCCTCTTCGGGTGCTTGCGACGGTGCGGCTTCCGACCCTGGATCGTGGTCGCTACTGGCCGACAGCTCTCCCTCGCCGGCGGGCTCGGTGTCGCCTTGGAAATCGGCGGCGGTCGGCGCGGCCGCCGGCGGCTGTGCAGACGGGGAGTCGGCCGGTTCGCGCGGCATCATCTCGTTGGCAAGATCCAGGTAGGCCTGCGCGCCCTTGGAGGTTGCGTCGTAGTGAGCCACGGGCACGCCGTGGCTCGGCGACTCGCTCAACCGCACGTTGCGCGGGATCATCGTGTCGAAGACGTCATCGCCGAAATGCTGGCGAACCTCCTCCGCAACCTGATGGGACAGGCTGTTACGCGTATCGAACATCGTCAGCAGGATGCCCTCGACCTCCAGACCCGGATTCAAGCGCTCGCGAATCAAGCGGACCGTCTCCATCAGTGCACTCAACCCCTCGAGCGCGTAGTACTCGCACTGGAGCGGAATTAAAACACCGTTTGATGCAGTCAATCCGTTGATCGTGAGCAAGCCGAGCGAAGGCGGGCAGTCGATAATGATGACATCGTACTGTTCCCTGGCGGATTTGAGCGCCTCCGTGAGCCGGTGCTCGCGAGCCAGCGCCTGGACCAGCTCGACCTCGGCTCCAACCAGGTCGCGCTGGGCGGGGAGAATATCGAGCCCCTGTTGCGAGGTCTGGGTGACGATCTCTTCGACCGGGCTTTCGCCCATCAGTAGATCGTATGTGGAGAGGCGGTTTTCGAGATCGCGGACGCCGAGGCCGCTGCTGGCGTTGGCCTGGGGATCGAGATCGATCAAAAGGGCGCGCCGACCTGCAATTGCCAGGCTTGCCGACAAATTGATCGCCGTCGTCGTCTTACCGACGCCGCCCTTCTGGTTGGCGATGCAAACAACCCTACCCAATCGAACCGCCCCTCTACGCCTGTGCCG
>JANQHZ010001007.1 GCA_028282445.1 Candidatus Binatia bacterium
GCAGCGTCACGAGTCTTTGCCGCGGCGCAGGTCACCGTCGCGCGCCTCCAACTCGTCCGCGGAGCCTCAAAGCGCACACACAGACGGCTCGCCCGCGCATCCTCGATCATGCTGGCTGCAGCGCTCGTCATCCACGGGACGTCCGCCGAGAGCGCCGCCACGCCCATCTTCGTTCCGCCCGGTCTCAGCTTCTCGTTCGGGGATCTTGGCTCCTACAGCTCACCCACCTTTGCCGACATCGACGGTGACGGCGATCTGGACGCATTCATCGGTAACTCAAACGGCGATACCGTCTTCTTCGAGAATACCGGTACGACTTCCGCACCGGCCTTTGCGGCCTCCACTGCCAATCCGTTCGGACTCGCCGATGTCGGCTCTCGCAGTGCCCCTGAATTCGCCGACATTGATGGCGACGGCGATCTAGACGCATTCGTCGGCGAGCTTCTCGGATCGACCATCTTCTTCAGGAACACCGGGTCCTCTTCCGCACCGGCCTTCGGTTCCTCTTCCGCGAACCCCTTCGGACTCACCGCGGCCTCCTTTTACACTAGTCCCGATTTCGTCGATATCGACGGCGACGGCGACCTGGACCTTTTCCTCGGACACGACTTCGGCGGAACGTACTTCTTTGAGAATACCGGCACCTCCACGTCCCCGGCTTTCGCGAGCTCGACGGCAGATCCGTTCGGATTGTCTCCCTTCGGCTACCCCGGCACACACACCTTCGTCGATATCGATGGCGACGGCGATCTCGATGCGCTCACGGGCAGCGGCTTTGGCGACACATACTTCTTTGCGAACACCGGATCGTCCACCGCCCCGGCGTTCGGTCCGGTAGCTGTCAACGCCTTCTCCCTGCCGATCGCCGGCACCTACACTTCTCCCGCCTTTGCCGACATCGACGGTGATGGTGACCTAGATGCTTTCTTGGGCAATGAAGCGGGCTACACCATCATCGTGCGGAACGCTGGATCGCCCACGTCTCCTTCTTTCGCCCCATCGTCCGCCAATCCCTTCGGCATCAACGACGTTGGCAGACTCGCTTGTCCAGAGTTCGTCGACATCGACGGTGACGGAGACCTCGATGCCTTCATTGGGGAGTACTACGGCAACACGATCTTCTTCCGGAACACCGGCTCTTCTTCCTCCCCCGCATTCGCCGGCTCCGTAACCAACCCCTTCGGCCTCGTCGATGTCGGCTTCTACAGCTCTCCCACGTTCGCCGACATCAACGGGGACGGCCTTCTCGACGCCCTCATTGGCGACGACATCACTGGGACCACTTTCTTCGAGAACACAGGCTCCGCGACTTCTCCGAGCTTCGGTCCACCCTCCGCAAACGCCTTGGGGCTATCCGTCGTCGCCTTTTTTTCGCCTACGCTGGCCGACATCGATGGGGATACCGATCTCGACACCTTGACCGGTTCGTTCGGCGGCCCGATCTCCTTTTTCGAGAACACCGGGTCCACCTCATCTCCGGCATTCGCTCCCCCAGCCGTAAACGCCTTCGGGCTCGCCGACGTCGGAGCGTCTACCAGGCTCGATCTCGCCGACACCGATGGAGACGGTGATCTCGACGCCTTCATCGGCGAGCAAGGCGGCTCCACCTTTTTCCTCGAGAACACAGGCTCCACATCCTCTCCCGCATTCGGGCCACCCTCCGCAAACCCCTTCGGTCTGGCCGACGTTGGGAGGCTGAGCTGCCCGACGTTCGCGGACATCGATGGCGACGGCGATCTCGACGCCTTCATCGGCGAGTACGACGGCGAGGTCTTCTTCTTCGAGAACGTAGCTCCTCCACCGCCACCTCCCACCGCAACCGCGACGGCAACAGCCACAGCAACCGCAACCAGCACCGCGACGGCAACCCCGACGAGTACTAGCAGCGCGACGGCAACACCGACCGCGACCGCAACGCCGACAGTCACCAACACGGAAACCCCCACCGCCACCGGCACACCAATCGCGCAGGGCCAATCTTGCGAGCTCAACCCTTCGGGTTGCGCCCCCGGCCTCTCATGCGCCGACGACGTTTGCTGCGATTCGATCTGTGAAAGCCCGCTCGAGCGCTGCGATCTACCGGGATTGGAAGGTACCTGCACCGCGATCCAGGCCGCGCCGGCACCGGCAATGTCGAAAGGCGTCCTACAATTCGCCACAGCGATGCTGACAGCCCTCGGCCTCAGCGCTCTGTTTCGACGAAGACGCAACTGAGGAACCAAGGGGACGATGCTCCGATCCTGATTAAGAATCGGAACATCGGAGCCACGTCCCCTTGGTTCCCCAGTTGTGACGTCGCGACGGCCGCTGGCGTCGCATACTGCTCCTAAGGGAACGACTACGGCAAACTCTTGCAACCCGGGAACCTTCGATCTCCATGGAAATCTCTACGTCTCGTCACTTTCAGTCGTGGCTCTACGACGCCGGACTGAGCCTCGCGTTCACCACCTACCAGACCAACCGACTGTTCCTGGTCGGACTCAAAGAAGACGGACGTCTATCGATCTTCGAGCGGCATTTCGATCGCCCAATGGGGCTTTCGGCGGGCGACGATCGCCTTCTGATGACATCGCGCTGGCAGCTCTGGGAGCTCGCCAACGCGCTGCCCCCCGGCGAAGAGCACGACGGCTACGACCGCATCTACGTCCCGCGCGTCGGTCATACGATCGGCGACATCGACGCCCACGACGTCGTGCGCGACGACGACGGCCGTATCCTTTTCATCAATACACTGTATAGCTGTCTCGCCACCCTCAGCGACGACTACAGCTTCACACCGCTATGGCAGCCGCCGTTCATCTCGAAGCTGGCGCCCGAAGATCGCTGTCATCTCAACGGCCTCGCGATGGCCGACGGGCAACCCGCCTACGTCACGGCGATCAGTCGCTCCGACGTCACCGCCGGTTGGAGACAGCGACGTCACGCCGGCGGCTGCATCGTCGACGTCGAAGACGACGAGATCGTGATCGATTCGCTGTCGATGCCGCACTCGCCGCGGGTGTATCGCGACCGACTCTGGGTCGCCAACTCCGGCGAGGGAGAGATCGGCTATATCGACCGCACCACGACGCGCTTCGAACCGGTAGCATTCTGCCCCGGCTATATGCGCGGCATGGCCTTCCACGGCGACTTCGCCATCGTCGGCCTGTCGAAGCAGCGGCGCGAACGCGCGTTCTCCGGACTCGCTCTCGACGACAAGCTACGCGACAAAGACGCCGACGCGCGCTGCGGTTTGTGGGTCGTCGATCTGCGCAACGGCACGATCGCTCATTGGCTTCAGATCGAAGGCGTCGTCATCGAGCTCTACGACGTCGCCGTGCTTCCCGGCGTGCGTCAGCCGATGGCGCTCGGCTTCCAGAACGACCAGATCCAACGCTTCCTGACGATCGGCACCGAACCGAAACCGGTCTTCGAAACTCTGCACGTCAGCGAGAAGGATCCTCCGAAGACACCGCAGCCAAGAGCGGCCGCGAGCCCGGCCCCCGCGCCAGGAGCAGCGCCGGCCGCGAGCCCTGCCGAGCCGGAGTATCGCCTGGCCAACCAACTCGCCAAGGCGAACCACTTCGCCGAGGCGGTCCCGCACTACGAAGCGGCGCTGCAGGCCGACCCCAGACACGTCAATGCGCGCGTCAACCTCGGCACCGTGCACCACCGTCTCGGCGACGTCGAAACCGCACTGCGCTGTTATCGCGAAGCAATCGCCGTCGATCCGAAATCCGTGAAGGCTCTCGTCAATCTCGGCATGGTGCTGACGCAGCGCGCCGAGATCCGCGAAGCGATCAAGTGCCTGGAAACCGCGCGCCGCATCGAGCCAAAGAATCTGACGGTGCTGCGCGAGCTCGGCAACCTGTTGTGCAACATCGGCAACTGGCGCGCGGCACGGCAATGCCTCGAAGCGGTGATCACTGCCGACCCCAACAACGCCAACAGCCACAACAGTCTCGGCTCCCTGCGTCTGCTCGAGGACCAACCCACGGAAGCGCTGCCGTCGTTCGATCGTGCCATCGAGCTCGATCCCAGCTTGCGCGAGCCACACGTCAATCGCGCCAACATCTACGAAGGCTGGGGCAACCTCGAGGAAGCGCGGGCGTCCTTTGGCCGCGCTTTGGCGATTCGAGACGAGATCCCGCTGACGCTTCACCGCGAGCTCCTCGCCCCACAGGTCCTCGACAGCATCGAGCAACGCGATCAACTGTGGGAACGCGCCGAGGCGGTGATCGACCGCTACGCCGGACGCGAGTTCCGCATTGAGCTACCCAATGTCCCATCGAGCCGCGCCGAGTTCCCCTTCAACTGGTCCTACTACGGCGGCAACCAACTCGAGCTGCGGAGAAAGTACGCCACCCTCTTCGAGCCGAGCTTCCCGATCAGTCCGCTCGGGAAGCCGTCGACGGGAGGGCCATGGCGCATCGGCTTCGTCGTCACCGCCAGCCACGAGGGCGTCTTCTTGCGCTGCATGGCAGGGGTTCTCGACGGCCTCGATCGCAGCCGCTTCCGTCCTGCGGTCGCCTGCACCGAGCCGGGTCTCACTCGCATCCGAAAGACCCTGCGCAACAGCGAGACCGACTTCGTCGCTTTGCCCAACCGCTTCGACCACAACCTCGCGACGCTGCGGCAACAGCGCTTCGATCTGATCTACTTCTGGGAAGTCGGAACCGACTCGACGAACTACTTCCACGCCTTCGCCAGGCTAGCGCCGCTGCAATGCACCGGATGGGGCTGGCCGATCAGTAGTGGCGCGCCGGAGATCGACTACCACATCACCAGCGAAGCGCTTGCGCCTGCCGAGGCCGACGCCTACTTCCACGAACCACTGGCGCGGCTGCCCCACCTTCCCGCCTTCGCGGCGCCGCTGCGGCAACAGCCGCCGGTCAGCGCGCCCGAACGCTTCGGTCTGCCAGCCGGCTGCCATCTCTACTTGTGCTCGCAGAACCTGCGCAAGGTTCATCCCGACTTCGACGCAGCGTTGGGAGGGATCCTGCGCAGCGATCCCAAAGGCGTCGCCGTCTTCGTTCACGACAAGTCGCCGCTGCTCGGGGAGACCCTGCGCAAGCGCTGGCAGCGAACCCTGCCCGATGTCGCGGACCGGCTGATCGTGAAGGAGCGAATGCCGCCCGACGACTACATCCAACTCGTCGCGTCGGCGCACGTCGTGCTGGATACGTTCCACTTCGGCGGCTCCAACACCGCCTACGACAGCTTCGCGGCGAACGTCCCCTCCGTCACTCTACCCGGACCGACTCCGGCAAGCCGCTACGTCGCCGCTCTCTACGACCTCATGGAGATCGAGGACGGCGTCGCGAGCTCGGTCGACGACTACGCCGCGCGCGCCGTCGCGATCGCCAC
>JANQHZ010000019.1 GCA_028282445.1 Candidatus Binatia bacterium
ATGGACTCCGACAAGGGCATCTCCGTGCTACGTCGCGATGCCCACGAAGGGCTGCGCGCCACGATCGACCTGATCGCCGGGCCCGGTGCTGTGGTAGCCGCAACCGGCGACCTCAACGAGGACGGTCGAGACGATCTCATTACGATCAGCGTGCGCCAACGAAGGATCGGAATCCGGCAGCTACAGGGCCGACGATGGATCGAAGTGAACTTTAACGTACCCGACTCACAACCGACCGAGGCCCTACTCGGCAAACTAACCGGCGACCATGTCGACCTTGCCGTCGCCTTTTCCTCCGGCGAGATCTCGATCTATGAGAATCACAGCCGCTTCAGCTTCACCCCGACCCAGTCCTTGCGGACAAGCACGCCGCTCGGCGGGCTCGCCAGCTGTCGGATCGACGACGACGAGCACGCCGATCTCGTCACGCTGCGCAGCGACACAGGGCTGCTCGAGGTCTTCCTAAACTCTCCGGACACGGGATTCGATGGTCCGATTGAAGTACACCCGGGCGACGGGCCAGCATCCGGCCTCATCGTCTCTGACTTCGACCTCGACGGCTTCTGCGATCTACTCGTGCATCGGCACCTCGGTTCGCTCGACTTCCACTACGGAAGCGACACCCTCGAATTCGAACGTCGATTCATCCTCCCTCCAAGCAGCTCGCCTTCCATCATCGATGCGAATGCCGACGGGAAGCCTGATCTGGTCGTGGCCGACGGCGGCAGCCGGGCGGTGATCTACCTGAACGGCGGCGACCGCGTCTTTCGAGAACAAGGGCGATACGAGATCGGCGGCGCGGCGCGTGGATTTGCCGTCGGAGACTTCAACCGCGACGGCTTTGCCGACTTCGCCGCCGCCGTACCTCGCGGCATCGCCCTAGCAGCAAATTCCGGCGGACTCGGATTTGCACCAGCGATCATCCGTGCCGATCTAGATGCGTTCGACTACGACAGCCTGGTCGCGGGCAACTTCGACAACCGGCCTGGTATCGAGTTGGCGGCGTTCGGCGACGGCGGCGTCTTCCGCATCTTCCGCAACGAGACCCACGAGCCCACGGCGGCAGACTGCGACGGCGACTGTGTTCCCGATAGCTGCCAACAGGATTCGGATGCAGACGGCGTTCCCGACTCTTGCGACCGCTGCAACGGTGCCGACGACCGCGTCGACTCGGACGGTGACAGCCTCCCCGACTGTGACGACAACTGCCCCTTCGACGTGAATACGGCCCAGGTCGACCGCGATCGCGACGGTGTAGGCGACGCATGCGACGAGTGCCCGAACGACCCCGAGTTTGTCGACGAGGGGATCTGCGGATGTGGTCGCCCGGACGTCGACTCCGACGGCGACGGTCTGCTCGACTGCCTGGAAGAATGCCCTTCCGACCCCGGGAAGACGGAGCCCGGCGTGTGCGACTGTGGCATCAGCGACTCCGACCGCGACCGCGACGGCACCCTCGATTGCAACGATCTGTGTCCCGCCGACCCGGCCAAGTTGTTGCCCGGTAATTGTGGCTGCGGATCCCCCAAGGCCAACAACGAATGCCCGATACCAATCCTCGGAGCCGGCGATATCGACACGAGCAAAGACACTCGGCGCAGTTCGAGTCCGTTCAATTTTGTGTCGCTCGAATCGATTACCTTCTTCTCCGCCACCGACGGCATTCACGGCCGCGAGCTGTGGCGCACCGATGGCACCTCGGAAGGAACCCATATGGTCGGCGATCTAGCGCTCGGTGACCGTGACTCCAACCCGCACGGGTTCCAGCGATTTCAGGACAGCATACTCTTTGTAGCGGAGAACGCCCGCGCCGAGTGCACCCTCTGGAAGCTAGATCTCGACGGAGTGACAGAACTGCGATCGTTTCCGTCGCGCTGTGAGAATCGATCCGGCATCGAGTCGCGAGATCTCCCACTGGTCGGCGACATCGCGGCCCTCGACGAGGTCGCGCTCTTCATTGCCACCGACGAGCTTGGCACCGAGCTCTGGAGGACGAACGGCACAGTCGATGGAACCGAGATGCTCGCCGACATCCACGCGGGAGAACGCAGCTCGACGCCGCTCGGGCTGACGCGCTTCGCCAACCAGGTATATTTCTATGCGAACGACGGCGAGCACGGGCGGGAAGTATGGTCGAGCGACGGGAGCGCGACAGGTACGACGCTTCTGCGTGACATCTATCCCGGTAGCGCGGACACCCTGCCTCTTCGAGTTGCGTCATTCGCCGTCAGAGGGAACTGGCTCCTATTCCAAGCTAATGATGGAACGCGGGGTGACGAGCTTTGGCGAACCGACGGCACGGGTGATGGCACCTCGATCGTGACGGACGTCTCCGGGTCGCTCTTCAGTGGGCTGGAGGGCGGCACCAACTTCGATTTCGCTCCGGTCACCACCGCCAACTTGGTTTTCTTCCCCATACTCGATCCGAACCTGACGGCCTCCTATGTTTGGCGCAGCGACGGTACCCAGGATGGGACCATCCCGGTGTTCGAGAACACGACCCGGAGCGAGCAGGGGTTTTTCCCGGCGCTGCCGGTGAGCCTTCTCTCCTACCGAGAAGAGTTGTACTTCGTGTTGAACACGGAAAACGGAGCCGAGCTCTGGGCCGCGGACGGTAGCGTCGACGGAACTCGGCGAATCGCGGCAAGACCTGGTCTACGGTTCTCCGAGCTGACCGCCGCCGAGGAGGGGCTTCGATTCTTTGCCGAGATTCGCAGCGATCTCCAGCTCTGGAGTTCCGACCTCACAGACTCCGGCACACAGCGCGTGGCGTCGATCGGTAGATCACGTACCCTCGAAGGCCCCAGTATGATCGACGTCAACGGGCAGGTCCTCCTCGCAGCGGCAATCGAGGAAGCCGACCTGGAGCTGGCGATCTCCGACGGCACCGAAGAAGGCACCGTTCAGATCGCCGAGATCAACGATGAATCGCAGCGCACAGGGAGCTCGATCGTCGGTGACTTCCCGGTCGCGATCGCCGGCGACACAGTCCTTTTCTCGGCGGACGGGACGTCGCAACCCTACTGGGCGACGGCGGGTCCGCCGAGTACGACGATCGCTCTGCCAATCACGGATCTGTCGCACAGTATCAGCGTCGGCGACTGCGCGTTCTTCCGCAGCCGTACGGAAGCCACCGGTTCCGAGCTGTGGCAGAGCGACGGCTCGACTGACGGAACGTCACTCGTGATCGACCTCCAACCGGGTTCCGGTTCTTCCTCGCCATCGCGACTCACTCCGTTCAGCAACGAGGGATTCCTCTTCGACTCCAGCTTAGGGGTCTATTTCTCGGACGGTACAGCAAACGGGACCGAGGCGGTTGAGAAACGACTCCCCGACATCTCGGAAGAGGGACTGTTCAACGCGGTCAGGGTCGACGATCGCGTCTTCTTCGAGGGGAGAAGCGGTGAGCTGTGGACTGCGAATCCCGAACTCTCGGCCGCCACCAAGGTCGTCGACATACCCCTCCGAAGGTCGGGCGGGCTTAGCAGCTTCGCTCGGTTCGGCAACCGTGCTCTCTTCGTGGCGGCCGAGCCAGCAGGACAGTTCCTTTGGAGCAGCGACGGCACGGCAGAGGGAACAATCCGAATCTCACAAGAGGCGGGTCCGCTCGAGCAACTCAACCCGGCGGTCGGTGTGTCCCTTGATCACATCTTCGTCTTTTCAGCCTCTTCGGCCGAAGCAGGGGTCGAACCTTGGGCGACTGACGGCTCACCCGGGGGCACGGTCCAACTCGGGGAGTTGGCACCGGGAGCACAGTCCTCGCAGCCCTCGGACTTTAAACGGATCGGGGACATCGTTTACTTCGTGGCAGCGGGAGAACTCTGGCGCAGCGACGGCTCCGTAGGAGGTACCTGGAAGGTCAAGGACGCCAACGGCAGCCCTGACGGTTCCATTCAACGGGGACGACTCTACGCGGGCGCGACGAGGCTGTACTTCGTCGCCGACGACGGTGTCGGGCCGGCGTCGCTGTGGACTTCGGATGGCACTCCACAGGGTACCCGGCCCATCCGCACCGACAACGTGCCGGCAGCTTGGCTCACGCCACCGACGTCCGGTGTATCGCCTCCCGAGGTGCTTGTGATCGGAGATCACGCGCTGTTCACAGCTTTCGACGAGCGTATCGGCCTAGAGCTCTGGTTCACGGACGGCTCCGTACCCGGCACGCGCCCGGTGTTCGACCTTGATCCTGGCCCCTTCTCATCGAACCCCAGTGACCTCGTTCGAGTCGGCCGGCGCGTACTGTTCGCCGCCGAAACAGGCGCCGAGGGCCGTGAGGTTTGGTCAATCCAGATTGACGATCTCGCACCGCCCTGCGACGTCGACTGCGACGGCGACGGAAAACGCAACGCGGCCGACCTGGTCCGAAACGCTACCTCCCCGATGAGCGGAACCTGCGGCAACCGGCCGATCGACGATCTCATCACCGCGCTCTTTTTTCCATGCGGCGAGTCGCTATAGGATTCCAGGCCCGCCGAGGGCCCTTCTGGGCGCTGTACCCGATCGGCGATGTATGTCGGTCGTGACACGCTCGAGGAGAACGATCAGGATGCCGCCGTGAAAGAGCTGCGTGCCCACCGGTGGGCGAAGTTGCCCCCAGCTCTCTTTGCGACCCTCTTCGTCGCGACGACGGCCGTCGACGCATCGGCGAGCCCGCCCTCGAGCGCAGCTCGCCAAGGACTATCGCGTATCTTCGTCGAAACGATGCAGACCTGGGCCGGCTTCGAGTCGGGAAAGCTCGACGCCGACCAAACCACGAGCCGACTCGATCGAGCCCACCGAAGCGCCCGCTCGGTGGTCGCGAGCCTGGAACCCCGCCATGAGACTACCTTCCGCCTCGACCCGGCCGACGCTGCGGCCCTCGATCTGGGCCGCGCCGTGGCGCACCTGACCTACGTCCTGCAAACGGTCGGGCAGTTCCATCAGTTCATGGGTCCGCAGACCAACAAGATCGGCGAGGCCACCGATCAGTTGCGCGTCGCTCAACGGCTGATCGCCGAAATCGAGAAGCTGCGCACCGGCGCTGATCGAGCGGGGACAGCAGCCGCGGCTAAGGCGACAAGTGGCGACGAGGAGTTCGTCTTCGTCATTCTGATCGACACGCTGCGCGCCGATCACGTCGGAGCATACGGATACGCCAGAAATACGACTCCCAACCTGGATCGCTTGGCGCGCGAGGGCATCCTCGTCGAACGAGCCATCTCCCAGGCCAGCCTGACCAACACCTCGGTCGCCTCCCTGGTGACGGGACTGTACCCGCGAACGCACAAGATGCTCGGCAAGGCCGATTGGCTCGCCGAACGAAGCTTGGTCGAGGAGATTCGCGAACACGCCTTTGCAACCGGCGCCTTCTCGGCCAATCCGATCATCACCAAGGCCGAACGCTTCGACCACGGGTACGATCACTTCGAAGAGCTGACCTGGTGCCGAGCCCGCGTGCTCCTCGGTGAAGCGTTGCGCTGGTTCGAGACCACCCGAGCGAATCACTCGAAGATCTTCACCTACATCCATCTCATGGACCCGCACGACTTCTACTTTCCGCCGTCGCCGTACCTCGAGATGTTCGCCGGCGAACGCCAATTTCGCATCGCAGCCTACTGGCTCGACTGGATGCTGCAGAACGAGCTGGCATCCAAGAAGCCCGACACACCCGAGTGCGAATTCGACCCGGAGATCGACAGATGGGGGCACCCCGAAGCCGTCTTGCGCTGCCTCTCCAGCATCGCCGACGGAGTCGACGTCGGCGTCTACGACCTCCAAAACATGATCGATCGCTACGACGGCGAAATCCGCTACGCCGACGCCGAGATCGGAGACTTCCTCGAGTATCTTCGCAAGACCGGAGTTCTCGAGCGCAGCACCATCGTCATCGTATCGGATCACGGCGAGGCCTTCCTCGAGCACAACCGGCTCAGGCACGGGCAGGAGCTCTACCAAACCCAGATCCATGTCCCCCTGATCATCTGGAAGGGCGATGGGTCGCTGAAACCGAAACGCATCTCAGAGCGAGTGGAATTAATCGACGTCTTACCGACCCTGCTTCCGTTGATCGGCGTCGAGCTCGGACGAGAGGTGCAAGGACGCAACTTCGCCAACAACCCGGCTCCCGAGAAAGCGCAGTACTCGATGACTTGGAACGGGCGAGAGATCGCCGGCGCCCGGCACGTCGAGATCCACTCGATTATCGACGACCAGCTCAAATACATCCGGACGACCGACGCGAAGACCGGCGAGCTAGTACGCGAGCTGCTATTCGACGTCGGCGAGGACCCCGACGAGTATCGCGACCTGAGCAAGAAACCGTCCCCGGCCCTCGATAAGCTGCGCGCCGGTCTCGATTCGTGGATCAAAGCCACCGACGCACCGGCTCCCGACCGCGTCCGCGAACCGCTCACCGAGGCCCAAAAAGAGCGGCTCCGCGCTCTCGGGTACATCAAGTAGCTCTCGTTCTTTGGCGACGCGACGATCGCTGGTTTACATCGACTCGCAACCGGAGTCCTTACACAGGCAAAAACCCTAGGGGTCGTTGCAAAGCGCGTGCGCACCGCTGTCAACCAGGTCGCACCAGCAGTCCAGGCGGGGTAGGTGGTCGCTACACTTTCCGACTTCGACCCCCTCGCACAAGTCGAATCCACTACCGAGGGCGGCTACGCAGGGCCCGACGCAATCCGATGTCGTTCGGCAAGGGATCTGTCCTTGCCCGGTCGGGCATTGACAGGCCATTCGGCCACTTATGGGGAAATAGGTCCATCGCCCGGAAGCGCGGCGGCAATCACCTTCGGTTGCCGCCGCGAGGCAACGTTCAAGAAGTGGGTTGGCGATCGCCCCATCGTCACTGCAGTCCGACAGGCTGGCCACCACCGAAGCAACCAGCTCGTCGACCGACACCCGGTCGTCGCGGTTGGCATCCAATGCCGGACAGGGGGACACCGCCGGTTGCAGGAGCGAGAGAACTCCGCTCACCAGCTCAGCTATGGAAACACTTCCGTCCCGGTCACAGTCGCCGCGGCACGAGAGCGGTACGACAGTCGGAGTTGGGATCGGGGTCGGGGTCGGCCCGCCCGGACAGCCTGTGAGGAACACGTTGGTGATCTGGATCAGCTCGCTGATGGCCAGGGTTCCGTCCTGATTGACGTCGCAGCAACCCGGCACGGTCGGTATCAGCGGAAAGCAAAGTTGGTACTCGTCGGCAGACACGATACGGTCGCCATTACAGTCACCGGGGCAATCCAAGGGTCCTGGCGACGGCGTAACGCTTGCGCAGTCGATGCAATCACGGGGTAAGGCCTCGAGGGGCAGGGCCCACAACTCGCTGCCGTCCGACCGCCACAACTCACGGCCATGCTCGCCATCTTCGGCAGAGAAGAGGATGAAGCCATTGAGGGCGACCCCATCCCGCGGCTCCGAGCCCGCGTCCTCGCCACTGGATTCGGTTTGGTTGATACTCTCCACTAGATGAAGCGGCCCCTCCGTTGAAATCGTCCGCCCCTCGACTTTGACGACTACGAGACCGACAAGGACCCACCCGATCAAAGCAAGCTGCGAGGCAGAGGCGATCATCCGAGGCAAGTCTATCGAGGTCGAATATCGAATGGCCAGAAGGAAATCGCCGCCGCTCGGGTCGATGCGCCGGTGTGATGCGTTTTCGTCCGAGGAGGACTGCCCCGCAACCCCGTCACTGTGCCTGCATCGCAAACCTTTCCAGGGGCTTGCATTGGGGCCTCCAGAAGGGGAGCCACGGAGGCATCGGGTCCCGAAGGCGTGGGCCCCCGGTCCCGGATCCCCAAAACGAGCGGCTCCGCACCCCTGGATGGATCAAGTAGGCACATCCCGATTCCACGACGATTTGACCGCGTCGGCTGGGGTGTGGTTCGGTTTGCGGATGGGACGTAGAGGCCCAGCGCTTGGCTTTGCCGCGGTGCTCGCGCTGGTCGCCGCCGACGCGGCCCACGGCCTTCGGCCGACCCGCACGCCCTTGGTGGAAATAAGAACGCGCAAACCGACCAAGACGCCACGCCCGACGGGAACCCCCGTCCCGTTCGAAACGCCTCGCGGGACTCCGGGGACCAGTCCGCAAACAAGGTCGCCGACCGAATCCACCCCGACAACCCGCATACGGACGCCGACCAGGACGGTGAGCATTCGGCCGACTCGCACCCCAGTCGATCAGGGTCGGCCGAGAACTCGTCCCCTGCCACGCTGCAGCCCGACACCGACTCCGACGGCCGCGAGCGTCGGACCCGATCCGCTCGCGTTCTGTGCGGCGGATTGCGACGGTGGCAACTCGGTCGATGTCGCGGAGCTGTTGCG
>JANQHZ010001008.1 GCA_028282445.1 Candidatus Binatia bacterium
TCAGCTGGACGCTTGGGCTTGGGGGGTTGCTCCCGATGAAGTGGCCTGACCTCTTCACCCTTCTTCTGCGAACCCCTCTCCCTCGGTGCAAACTGCCGGCGGAATGGAACCCTACTCCGGTCGCCCTCCGGGCTCCCTCCGCAGCCTTCCATTCCGCCCCTCCCGAGGTACAGGGCAAGGGCATGGGCATCGGCAGGGGATCTTCTTAGCCCAGACCGGGGGGTATTGCTGTGAACCGATGCATCCCCTCATCCCCCTGCCCGTGCCCGTGCCCAATCGACGAGACAATCGACAGCCACTCCCAACGCTTGTGGGTGCTAGGTGGCGGTGTTCCTCAGCACGACGAGGTCGTCGCGGTGGATCGCTTCATCGCCGAGGCGATAGCCGAGGATGGCTTGGATTTCGCTCGTGTGGTGGCCCTTGATCTTGGCGAGCTCGCTGCTCCCGTAGTTTACGAGGCCTCGTGCGATCTCCTCGCCGTCCGGTGCCAGGCACGAAACGCAATCGCCGGCTTCGAACGCGCCCTCGACGTCGCTGATGCCCTTTGGGAGTAGGCTGCGGCCCTGCTCGATGACGGCGCGATAGGCGCCCTCGTCGAGCGAGATGCTGCCGGCCGGCCGCAGCGCGTGCGCGATCCAGTGCTTGCGTCGACTGAGTCGGTCGCCCTGCGCCAGGAAGAGGGTGCCCTCGTCGCAGGCCGCGTCGAAGACCCGCGGTAGGACGCCGGCGTTGAGCCCGTCGGCGACGATGCAGGGGATTCCGGCCGCGGTCGACTTCTCGGCGGCGCGCAGCTTGCTCTTCATGCCTCCCGTGCCGACGCTCGGGTGTACGTCCGAAACGTACGCTCGTACGGTGTCGTCGATGCTGTCGACGACGGAGACGCGGCGGGCGTCGGCGTCGTCGGTGGGGTTGCCGGTGTGGAGACCCGACACGTCGCTCAAGATCACCAGCAGATCGGCTCCGATCAGGGTCGCGACCAGGGCGGATAGGTTGTCGTTGTCGCCGAAATGGAGAAACTCCTCGATGGCGACGGTGTCGTTTTCATTGACGACCGGAACGGCGCCGACCGCCAGCAGCTCGTCGAAGGTGTGGCGCGCGTTGATGTAGCGACGCCGGTTGGAGAGATCGTCGTGGGTTAGGAGTACCTGAGCCACCGTACGACCGCGCGCCGCGAAATACTGCTCGTAGAGCGCCATCAGCCCGATCTGTCCGACCGCCGCGGTCGCCTGACGCTGGGGCACGGTCTTGGGCCGCTCGTCGCGGCGCAGCCGTGCCATGCCGACGGCGACGGCACCGGACGTCACGAGCACCACCTGAGCGAGCTCGAGGTCGCAGACCTCTCCGACCAGGCGACGCAGGCGGTCGGTGTCGAAGCCCCTGCCGTCGGAAAGGATCGTGCTGCCGATCTTGATGACGACGCGCTTGGTGTCGGCCAGCAGCCGCGGCTTGTGATCAATCTGCGAGCTCATGAGGGTTTCGACAAAAAAGCACTTTGGGCGCGCTTTCGCACGCGCGCGCTCGGCGGACTACAGGCCGTTCGCGGTCCGGTCGTGGTCGTCGTGCGCGCGGGCCTCACGCAGGGCCGCGGCGATCGTATGAACCATGTCCTTTACGCCGTCCCCGGTGGCGCTCGACATCCGGTGCAGTTCGAACCCGCGCTCGGCTAGTGCCGTCTCGAGCGAATCGAGCACGCTCGGGTCGGCTAGGAGATCGGTCTTGTTGGCGACGACGATTTGCGGCTTGCCGGCGAGCCGGCGATCGAATCGTTCGAGCTCGCCGTTGATGACCTCGAAGTCCTCGAGCGGATCGCGGCCGCTCACTCCTCCGGCGTCGAGTAGGTGCACCAGGATTGCGGTGCGCGAGATGTGCCGCAGGAATCGGTCGCCCAGTCCCTGGCCCTCGTGCGCGCCCTCGATCAAGCCGGGGATGTCGGCGACGACGAAGCTCTCGACGTCGGAGATGCGCACGACGCCGAGGTTGGGGACGAGCGTGGTGAAGGGAAAGTCGGCGACGCGCGGGCGTGCCGCGGAGATGCGTGAGATGAAGGTCGACTTGCCGACGTTCGGAAAGCCGACCAGTCCAACATCGGCGAGCAGGCGCAGCTCGAAGCGGATGCGCCGGTCTTCCCCGGGCGTACCGGGTTGTGCGTAGCGCGGCGCCTGGTTGGTGGAGGACTTGAACATCATATTGCCGCGTCCGCCGCGTCCGCCCTGGGCGACGATCGTCTCGGCGCCGTCGGCGGTCAGGTCGGCGAGCAACTCGCCGCTGTCGCGATCGCGTACTTGCGTCCCGACCGGTACGAGAATGATCTTGTCTTCGCCGTTCTTGCCGTGCTGGTCCTTGCCGCGTCCGGGCTCGCCGTTCTTGGCGCGCTGAATGGGCTGGAACTTGAAATCCTGGAGAGTCGACAGCGCCGTGTCCGCACGAACGATGACGCTACCGCCATCGCCGCCGTTGCCGCCCGAGGGGCCGCCCTTGGGGCGATACTTCTCGCGCAAGAAGGCGACGCAGCCGGCTCCGCCTTTGCCGGCGTGAACCTCTACGTCCGCCTCGTCGACGAATTTCATCGCTGGTGCCGGATCATCCGTCCGGCGGAACGGCGCCGGGCCGCTCGAGCTCTACGGCCCCGCGCCGGGGCGTCAATCGTTGGGTACGATGTGGACCTGCTTGCGCTTCTTGCCGAGGCGGTCGAACTTCACGGTGCCGTCGACGAGAGCGAAGAGGGTGTAGTCGCGGCCCATGCCGACGTTCTTGCCGGGATGAACGCGCGTGCCCAGCTGGCGGATGATGATGTTGCCCGCGCGCGCCGCCTGGCCGCCGAAGAGCTTCACGCCGCGCCGTTGTCCTTCGCTGTCGCGGCCGTTGCGGGTGCTTCCCTGTCCTTTTTTATGAGCCATCAGGCAGCTCCTGTCCGAATCTCGGAAACTCGCACGCGAGTCTCGTACTGACGGTGTCCCTGGCGCCGACGATACTTCTTGCGGCGCTTCTTTTTGAAAACCAGGATCTTCGGTGCGCGACGCTGCTGGACGATCTCGGCGGTGACGGAAACTCCGTCGAGGGTCGGCGAGCCGATCTGCACCGTACCGCCCTGCGACGTCAGCAGTACCTCATCGAAGGCGAGCGAACTCCCCGGTTCGCCATCGAGCTTCTCGATCGTGATGACGTCGCCGGGCGCGACCCGATACTGCTTTCCCCCGGTTTGAATGACAGCGTAGTCCATGTTCTCCCTGGTACGGTGCGGGGTTGGCCGCGGCCAACCGGCGTTTTGTGGAATTCCGCAAGGTAAACGACGCCTTGCGCGAAGTCAACTCGCAGCAGGACGGTGCTGACGCGCGGGCGGCAACCGCGGCTCCCCGGCGCCGGGCAGGGTCCTGGCTTGCGCCGAGGGGGCCCGCAGGGCAGGTACAAGGGGTGGCCGACGCGGTTGAACTTGTCGTGGTAACTCGCCGAGATTGCGGGCTTTGCGAGGAGATGCAGGCGGTCGTGGAAGCGCAGGTCTCGGCCGGCGGCGCGACCTGCGAGTGGGTCGATGTCGACAGCGATCCGGAGTTGGTGGCGCGCTACGGCGACGAGGTTCCCGTACTTCTGGTAAACGGTCGCAAGGCGTTCAAGTACCGCGTTGCCCCGCAAGCCCTCCGCAAGCGAATCCGGTCCGAGCGACGCAGGGCCGCTGCCCGTTGGTTGCGATCCCGGATCGGGGGAGGGGGGCGGTGACTGCCGTACCCGTGATCGCGGTCGACGTGATGGGGTGTCGCGGCGACGTACGGCCGGCGGTCGAGGGAGCGGCCGGGGTTTCGCTGCAGACCGACATCCAGATGATCCTGGTCGGCTCGGCGCCACGGGTGCAGGCCACGCTCGAGCAGACAGCCTACAACCCCGAGCAGATCGACATCGTCGACGCCGGTGACGATCCGCTCGGCGTCTCCGACCCGCCGGACCGCGCGCTGGCCCGATCGTCGCGCTGCTCGATCTCGGTGGCGACCGACCTGGTTGCGGCCGGCAGCGCCTCGACCCTGGTCTCGGCGGGAAACGGACCGGCCCTGTGGCAGCTCTGTGTTTCTCGGCTCGCGCTTGCGAACGGCGTGCGGAGGGCGGCGGTCGGGGCGGTTTTTCCCCGTCATGTCGAAGAGCAGGATGCGGATCCGCTCGGGCTGATCCTCGATGTCGGCGCGACCGTTCGCTGCGACGCCGCGGATTTGTTGCAGTTTGCCCAGCTTGGAAGCGCTTACGTCGCTTGTGTGTCGAACGTCGCCGCCCCCCGCGTCGGCCTTCTCAATATGGCGAGCCGTAAAGAGGCGGGCGGCGAGGTGCTGACCGCGGCCCACCGCCGACTCGAGAACGACCGAGGGCTGAACTTTACCGGCAATGTCGAAGGACACGAGCTGATCAGCGGCGTTGCCGATGTGGTGGTGTGCGAGGGCCTCTTGGGTAACGTCGTCCTCAAGATGCTGCACGGGCTCGCGGCGATCGCGGTCGACCTGACCGGCGCCGCGGCCCGACGCAACTGGCGTTGGCGTGCCGGCATGGCGATGCTCGGTAGCGGCGTGGAGAGCCGTACGCCGATGGTGGAATACGTCGCCTACGCCGGCGCTCCCATCCTGGGTTTCAGCGCAATCCCGATTTATTGCGACCCGGCTTCGCCCGCCCGCGCTCTCGGCAATGCGATCAAGCTGGCGGCCAAAGTCCACCGCGAGCTGTCGTCCGGCGATGCGGGGGGCGGCGCGCAGCGCGCTTCGAACTGAGCAGACAAGGCCGATGCCGGTCCGGGTCGTCGGGATCCAACCGCTTGACGTGGGCGCCCGGCTTCGGCAAGCATCTTCCATCCCGGGAGAGGTGGGCAGCATCATGAACGAGCGCGGCAGGGCGATGTGGAGTGCGGTGACGGCGATTGCGGTCGCGACGAGTCTTTGGACGCTGGCGCCCGCCACCAGGGCCGTTCCAACAGTGGAGGGATGTTGCTTCCAGGGTGCGGGCAACTGCACCGAGGGTGTGATGTACGGATGCATCGGCGGCAACTTCTCACCCGGTCTGGTGTGCGCAAGCGACAACAGCGGGTGTGTGGAGCCGGAGATCGGCTGTTGCGATCTCGGTGAGATCGAGTGTCCCGATGGCGAGTGCTTCAGCGTCCTCGGGTGCGGCGACAACGTCACCGCGAGCGAGTGTGGCCTTCTCGGTGGGGAATTCTATCCCGACGCGATGTGCGACGGTTCCGGCGTTGCCACGACGAACACGCTGGAGAACAGCAGCGTCTGCGTTCCGATCATGCCGTCGGCCACCGCGACTGCGACTTCCACTGCGACGGCTACGGCTACCGCCACTGCGACTTCCACCGCGACTGCGACTTTCACTGCGACTGCGACTTCCACTGCGACTGCGACTTCCACTGCGACGGCCACGGCTACCGCGACGGCCACTTTTGCCGCGACTTTCACCGCGACGCCGATCCCGGATGGTGGAAGCTGCATCGATCCGGTCGACTGCATGTCGGGTAATTGTGTCGACGACGTCTGCTGCGAGAGCGCTTGCGACGGCCCCGGCGAGATCTGCAACTCGCCCGGCAACGAGGGAACTTGTGTCGGGTCGACGATGGCGCCCGCGGTATCGAATCGCGGTCTGGCCTTCCTGATCGCCGCGCTCGGAATGGTCGGAGCGTTCATGGTCGCGCGCCGCAGCAAGGTCGGCGCATCCCTGCGCTCGTTCCTGTCTCTTTGAACGGTGGTACCGCCCTGCCCGCCGGCGGGGCGGTACGGCCGATCATCGGCCGCATCCTACCGCTCGGCCCAGATCGCTTGACCGAAAGGTGGCGATAGGGGGATCGTAGCAGAGGACGAAGCAGGCGACGTCGCCGGAACGATGACCAGTCCACGGCTCGAGAAGCGTCGCCCGCAAGGGGAGGGTGTATGCTGATCAAGACCGGTGACAAGGTGCACGGCGACGAGGACTACGACGGTCGCCAACCGATACCGACGAAGATCGTCTCGAACGGTGAGTTCATGCCGATCCCGCAGACGGCCAGCCAGAAGCGGGTCGAGAAGCTGGTCGACCAAATGTCGGCCGAGCGGGCCAAGGCACTGGGCGTCAGTCGTCGCTCTTTCCTGCGCAGCAGCGCCGGGATGGCGACGGCCTTGTCCGCGTTGAACATCGTCTATGGCTGCGGCGACGATGACGACGACGGCGGGTTCCAGGTCGACGACTGCGCGACCCGCGACCCGGCGGCAGCGCGCGAGGCGTTGGCCGGCGACTACTTCATCATGGACGTCCAGACCCACCACGCCGAGACCGACTTCCACCAGGCGAATGGACTCGAGCCTCTTTACCGATTCTTCCGCGGGTGTCCGAGCTCGGCCGTCGAGATGTTTCTGCCGGAGGGGTACGAGTGCACGCGCGGCGAGCACGAAGAGCTGTCGCGCGCCAACTACATCAAGGAAGTGCTGGTCGACAGCGAGACATCGATCGCGGTGATGAGCGGAATCCCGTCTCCGGGCGAGGCGGCTCGCTTCATCAGCAACGCCGAGATGTCCGCCACGCGGGACTACGCCAATCAGATGGGCGCGTCCGAGCGCTGTATCTCTCAGGGAATGGTGACGCCGAATATCCCCGAAACGGACTACTTGGATACCTCGACCGCCAACATGCAGTACCTGGTCGAGGAGCTGGGCGTTCGCGCTTTCAAGACGTACACGGCGGCGGGCGGCCGTTCTTTCCTCTCGCCTCATCCGCCCTGGTGGATGGATGACGAGGAAGTTGCCTATCCCATGCTGGAGGAGGCTGTGCGGCTCGGGGTCAATGTGATCGCGACTCACAAAGGGTTGAACATCAGCTTCTTCGATCCGGAGTATCTGAGCGCACGCGATCTACCCAAGGCGGCCGCGGATTTCCCCGAGCTCAACTTCGTGGTGTACCACGCCGCGCTCGACGTCGGTTTCGACCACGAGAACAACTTCGAGGAGTTCCTCAGGCTTGCAGAAGAAGGCCAGCTGCCTTCCAACGTGTACCCGGAGTTGGGTAGCTCGTTCGGTTCGAAAGTGGTCGAAGGTCCGGTCGCGCTTGGTCACTTCATGGGCCGCCTGCTGCAGGCGTTCGGCGAGGACAACATCGTCTGGGGCACCGACGCGATCTTCAACGGGACCCCGCAGTGGCAGATCAACGCCCTCAAGTCGTTCCAGATGCCGGAGCGGCTGCGGGACGAATTCGGCTATCCCGAGATCACCGACGAGATCAAAGCCAAGATCTTCGGCCTCAATTCGGCCGGGCTTTATGGTGTCGACATCGATGAGGTGCGGTGCACGATCCCGGGCGACACCATCAGTCAGGTCAAGGCGGACAACGCCGAGCTCGGGATTCTCGAGCCGAGCCTGCGCACCTACGGTCCGCGTACCCGCCGCGAGTTCCTCACTCTGAAGAAGCGTGAGGGTTTCTTCGGGTAGGCCGGCTCGACCTTCGATTCGGCAGGCGAGCGGGACGATCGGCGCCCGCTCGCCTGCCTTGTAATCGCCGCCGTGCTGTCTCAGGTTTGTGCGGTGAAGACCTCATCTCGATCGGGTGCGCTTCGCCGTTCGTCGGAGCGGCCATGAGTCGGCGTTTGCCTCGCCGGCGGACGTTTCGCTGGGACCTCGACAAGACGTACTTGAACACCGAGTTCGAGTCGCTTCGCGGTTTGGTAAGGATCCCGTTCGAAACTGCCAGCGACAAGCGCGCCGCGCCAGGCGTAGCCACCGTCATCCGCGGGTTGCGCACTTCGGCCGAGCGGAGAGGGATCGAGGTGCGGGTGAGGTTCGTTTCGGGCAGCCCGCCGCAGATCGGCAAGGCCATCCTCGAGAAGCTCGAGATGGACGGTATCGAGCACGACGGGGTTACCTTCAAAGACCAACTCGGCCGGCTGCGGCGGGGGAAGTTTCGCGACTTGCGCGAACAGGTCGGCTACAAGCTCACCGAGCTGCTGCGCGACCGCAGGAATGAGCCCGCCGGAACCGAGGAGTTCTTGTTTGGCGACGACTGGGAGTCCGACCCGCTGATCTACTCGATCTACGCGGACGTTCTGTCCGGGGACGTGGGAGCGGCCGAGCTCGAGCGCATCCTGCGGGAGCTCCACGTCGATCCGGAGCTCGCCGTCCTGGCCGACGAGCTGTCGGCACACCTGCGGCGAGAGAGGTCGGTGCGACGCATCTTCGTCAACCTGGCGCGCAGGACTCCGCCGCGGCGCCTGGCGCCGTACGGCCCTCGTCTCGTACCGAGCTTCAACTACCTGCAGACGGCGGCCTGTCTGTTCGACGACGGAGTGCTCGACGCGCCTTTCGTCGCGGACGTCGCGTCGGTGATGATGGATGAGCACGGCTACGATTCCCGTCGCTTGGTGAACTCGTTGCGCGACATCGAGCGGCGCAAGCAGCTGTCGGAGTCGGGAGCGGCCGTCCTTGCCGCTCACCTGAGCCGATCCGATCTGCTGCCGTCGGCGAGCGAGGGACGCACAGCGTGGCGCGACCTATGGCAGCGTGCTCAGCGTCGTGTGTGGGGCGGTCCCGGCCGGCCGGCGACGGGCAAGGCCGACTATGGCCGACTCATCCCGGGGTTGAGCGAAGGATTGGCGGCGGCCGCACAGGTCGCGCTAGATTAGACCGATGGGTGAATCGATCGTCGTGCTGGTAACGGCGTCGAGCACGGACGAAGCCGTCCGGCTCGCCGAGGCCGTTGTCGGAGAACAGCTCGCCGCCTGCGTCAACGTCGTGCCCGGTGTACGCTCGATCTACCGCTGGCAAGGCGAGGTCTGCAACGAGGCCGAAGTCCTACTCGTCATCAAGTCGACTCGCGCCGCCTATCCCGCGCTCGAAAAGCAGCTCGTCGAGCTGCACTCCTACGACGTCCCCGAGGTCATCGCCCTGCCGATCGATCGAGGATCCCCGCAGTACCTCGCGTGGCTCGCCGGCCAAGTCGACATCGACTGAAGCCGTCGCGCAGCGACCACCACCCTAAGCCTCGCCTAAGCCTTTGCCCCTGCCTACGAGCGAAGCGAGTCCAATAGCGAATGAGATCGGCGGTCGCGCAGCGACCTCATTCCTCAGCCTCGCCTAAGCCTCTGCCCCCGCCTACGAGCGAAGCGAGTATCAGATTCTACGAGCGCGTCCCTCGCCGCGGATGCGCAGGCCTCCGGTGGAGAGTCCGCTTTGCTTGTCCGCGGCGCGCGTCTGACCGCCCTGCTGCTTGATGTGATAGTTGGAGATCTGGATGCGCAGGTTGTTGGCGGAGTCGGCGTTGTCGAGCGCCTGTTCCTCGCTGATCTTCTCGGCGACGAAGAGCTCGAAGATGTGCTGGTCGAAAGTCTGACCGCCTTCTTGGGTGCTCTTTTCCATCGCTTCCTTGATGATGTCGGTCTGGCCTTTCTTGATCAGGTCCTTGACGTAAGGGGTGTCGAGAAGGATCTCGAGTGCCGCGACGCGTCGGTCGTCTTTGCCGATGATGAGTCGCTGCGAGATGATCGCCCGCAGGTTGAGCGATAGCTGCAGGTAGATCTCGGCATGCCGCTCGGCGGGGAAGAAGTTCATGATGCGCTCAATCGCCTGGTTGGCGTTGTTCGAGTGCAGAGTCGCGAGACAGAGGTGGCCGGTCTCGGCGAAGGTGATCGCGGCTTCCATGGTCTCGCGATCACGCACCTCGCCGAGTAGGATGACGTCGGGCGCTTGGCGTAGGGTGTTTTTCAGCGCGGCTTCGTAGTTATGGGTGTCGAAGCCGACTTCGCGCTGCGAAACCAGGCAGTTCTTGTGCTCGTGGATGAACTCGATGGGATCCTCGATGGTCACGATGTGTCCCGTCGAGTTGGTGTTGCGGTAGTCGATCATCGCCGCCAGCGACGTCGATTTACCGGAACCGGTCGCACCGGTGACCAGCACCAGGCC
>JANQHZ010000063.1 GCA_028282445.1 Candidatus Binatia bacterium
ACGCGAAGCGGATCCGCTTCGACCACTTCGAGGAGTTCCGCGGCAGCCTCGCCGAGAAGATGGACGAGGAGATGCGTGGGTTCACGCGGCGAGCCTTCCAGGCGATGAACGAGGCGCTGGCCGGGCGAGTTCGAGCGCTGTCCTGAACCAATCCCCCGAGCCGGAGATACATTGCTGGTCGTTCTCGCGCCTTCGTGACCTAAAGATCTTACTTGTCACGCTTGTTCCCGGTGGACAGCTCCGCGAAACCAGTCCGCTGCTCGAAACCTCACTGGGCGCGCTGCTCGCCGCCCGCCGCCAGAGTGGCGGCGACAGCGTCGTAGGCCGGCTTGCGATTGTAGGCCTCGTCGAACAGCAGGGGATCGCTGTCCTCGCCGAGTACGTCGTCGAGCCAGGTGTGACCATCGCTGAGCCCCCACATGGTGACTTCCACGCAAGCGGCAACGTCGAGGCAGGCGCTGAACACTTCTGCGTAGGCGTCGGCTTGGGCATCGGGCCCCTCGTCGGTCATCGCGATGTCGAGCTCGGTGATGGCCACGTCGAGTCCGAGGGCCTCCCACTCCCTCATGACGGCGACCAGCTCGTCGTAGGTGGGAACGTTGGTGGGGAGCCCGTGGCCCTGCAGTCCGACGCCATGGATGGGAGCGCCGGCCTCGAGCAGGCGGCCGACGAGGGCCACCAGGCCGTCGTGCTTGGGGCCGGGCCGGGTCGTCTGATTCCCGTTGACGTAGAGCGACGCGTCGGGGTCGAGCTCGTGGGCGAGCTGGAACGCCCGGACCATCCACGCCTCGCCGAGGGTCTCGGTCAAGTGGTTCGGGTCGAGCTCTCCGCTGTTGAAGTCGAAGGCGAGGGGCTCGTTGACCACGTCCCAGCGGTCGGTGACCTCGGCGTAGCGGGTGACGACGGCGCGGATGAGGTCGTCGATGGCGGCCTGGAGGACGGCAGGATCGTCGATGGCGAGGGCGTAATCGGGCACCACCGTGAAGGACAGGGCGGCGATGGAGTTGGCCCACACCAGGGTGTGTCCCCGCACCGTTTGGTCGTGCTGGGCGGCGAATTCAGCCACGGCATCGGCGTCCTCCCACGTGTACTCCCCGGCCGCGGGCTCGGTGTTGGGCCACTTCCAGGCGCCCTCGGGCGTGAGCGAGGAGAACTCGGTGGCGGCGATCTCGGCGTAGCGCTCATCGTCGGCCCAGAACTCCGGCTTGACGGCGGTGCCCACGAGGATTCCGGCACGATCGGCCAACTGGCGCAGGGTGCAGGTAGAGGAGTCAGTTGGGTCGCAGGTGTTGACGTTGGCCATGTCGTCGTCGCTGCTGCACCCGACCAGGAGAACGACGACGACCAAGCCGGCCAGGGCTCGCCGGCTCACGATCCCGGGTCGACGAAGGAAGCGACCGCGAGCAGTTGAAGGGTCTCGGCCAACTGGTTCCGCGGCGCCCTGTGGATCCGCGAGTAGAGGTTCCATCCTGGCCGACATCGGTCCTCGCTTCGCTAACAAAGCGAACCTACAACCACAACTGCGAAGCGCATGTGCAGGGGCAGATCCAGATCGGGGTCGGACCGTCCTAGTTGGCCGATACAACAGAAGAGAGTCTCTGTAAGCCTTCCCAAATCGCCCTTAGGTGCTGTTTACGCCTCCAAATCCGAGATCTAAGGGGCGGAGACCGTTGCCTTGACGCTGAGGCTCCCGCCGAACTATCCGGGAATGATGCGTAGTGTCATAGCGACCGGTACTCGTGGAGGGGCTTCGATGAGTCGTGCCGGGGGGCAACTGGGCCGAACGCATGGCTGAGGGGGACGCGACGCCGTCCGACGATCTCCTGAGACCGTCGTTGGGCGAGGTGCCGGACTTTGATCCCGATCTACCCGCGCCCTGGCGGCCTCAGTCGCAGGTGTACCTGGCGTTTTTCGGTGGTCTCCTCGCAGTGACGGTCATTGCGTACCTGAATGGGGAGCGGCTACGGATGCCGATGGGCGAGCGCCGCAGGTTCTTGTTTGTGGGACTGTCTCTCGCGCTCTTGTCGGCCTTTGTGTTTGTCGGATTCCTCTTGGAGGGAACGGACTTGACGGATCTCGCCGCTGTGAAGGACTCGCTGGGGCGGGTCCCGCCTCGAGAGTATCGGTGGGGCAAGCGTCTGGTGTCGGTCCTGTGGGCGATGCTGATGGTTCGACAGCAACGGCCTTACGAGCGAAGCTACCTCAATCAGACGTCGCGAAATCCGGACGAAGTGCACGCATCGCTGTGGAAGCCGGGATTTTTGGCGGCCCTCGCGATGACTCCAGTCGATCTCGCGATCCTGTTTGCCGTCGCTTTTGCAGTCGTCATGGCGGCGAATCTATGACGGCATCGGACGACGGGTTGGCCAAGGTGCTAGCCGTTGCTCAACGGTATCTGGAAGTCGGTAAGGCAGATGCCGCACTTCTTGCATTGGATCGATGTCCAGAGCAGGGGCTCGCTACAACCGAATACTGGTGGCTTCGTGGAGTTGCCCTGCTCGACTCTCAACGCTACGACGAGGCTGCGGTCGTGATCGAGAACGGATTGGATCTCGACCCCGGGGATGTCGACCTGTTGTCGCTCCTTGCGAAGGCGCGATTCCGATTGGGGTCGCTTCGATCTGCCGAGACGGTCATCTTGAGGGCGCTCGAGATCGCGCCGGAGTGGCCGGGCTATCTCTGCCAGTATGCAGAAATCGTGGCGGTCGCGGGCCAAGTCGACAAAGCTGAGAAGCTCCTGGACCGAGCGGCATCGATCGACCCCGAGTTCGCGGGTCTCGATCGCGTTCGGTTCATGATCGGCGATATTCGCGGGGATGGCGACTCGACCGTTGGGCACCTGACCGATTTGCTGGAAGCGGATCCCGAGGATGCGGGCGCCTTGGCGCTACTTGCCGAGAAAAGGCTCGGGGAGGGCCGCCCGGCCGAAGCTGCCGAGTATCTGCGGCGCGCAGTTGAGCTCGAGCCCGAGTTCGCGATCGGAGCGGAGAAACAAATCAGAGAGGTTCTGCTTCGGGGACACTGGTTCCTGCGCCCGCTGGCACCCATCTACAAGTACGGCCCAATGGCGGTGTGGATGGGGGCTTTGGGGGCGATGTGGATCTTCTATGCGCTGGGCTACTTGGAGATAGCCGTCGTCATCGGCGCCGTTTACTTCCTCTATTGCGTCTACAGCTGGGTGGCGCCCCCCTTGGTCCGGCGTTACCTCCGGAGGGGGGTATAGTGTCGCAGGAACGCATCAAGGCTTTGAGGCAAGCCGTTTCGCGCTCGCCCGAGGATTCTACATTGCAGATGATGCTGGCCGAAGAATTGACGGCGGCCGGCGAGCGGGAAGAGGCTTGCGATTTATTCGATAGGCTTCTCCACGCGGGCGCGATTCCGAAAGAACGACTCCTCGAGATCGGGCGCATTGCGGTCGCGACGGGGCACCTCGATCTCGCGCGACGGTGTCTCGATGCCGGCAAGCAAGCCGGGTTGGTCGAAGGAGTGGCGGATCTCGCGACACTCGTTCAGGAGGCGCTCTCGGCGCACGGCGTTCCTCAGTTGGTTCCTCGTGCTGACGGGCCCATCGAGGCTTCCCGGGCGCTGCCGGTCGACAATCAAGGGAAAGTGACCTTCGACGAGATCGGCGGGCTCGCGGATGTAAAGAAGTCGATCCACAGAATGATCGTTCTGCCGTTCACGCGCCCGGATCTCTACGAGAAGTACGGCAAGAAGGCGGGGGGAGGCGTATTGACGTTTGGTCCACCTGGGTGCGGCAAGACGATGCTGGCGCGGGCGACGGCACATGAATGTGGCGTTCCATTCGTCAACATTCGCATCGAGGATATCGTCGACCCGTATTTTGGTGTGAGCGAACAGAACCTTCATAAGGCGTTCGAGGCGGCGCGCGAACAAGCACCGTGCGTCCTGTTCTTGGACGAGCTCGACGCCCTGGCTTACGCGCGCTCGAAACAGCGAGGTTCGGCCGGGCGGAACCTTGTCGACCAGCTACTACAAGAGATGGATTCGATGGGCGCCGACAATTCGAGGATTCTGATCCTCGGCGCGACAAATGCTCCGTGGGATGTGGACGATGCCATGAATCGCCCAGGCCGCTTCGATCGTGTGGTATTCGTTCCGCCTCCTGACGAGGAGGCGCGCCGGGCGATTCTCGAGTGTCTCCTCGACGGACGGCCCACTGCGAACATCGACATCGCGGAGATCGCGAGACAGACGCCCTTGTTCAGCGGGGCCGACTTGTCAGCTCTGGTAGACCAAGCGCTCGAGGTTGTGATCGACGAAGCGCTCGACACGGGAGGGGCTCCCCCGCTGGAGGATCGCCATCTCGTAGCGCAGATCAACAAGATGAGCGCTTCCACCCTGAGTTGGCTCAGGCGTGCGAAGAACTACGTCGAGTTTGCCAATCGCGACGAGCGTTACAATGAAGTCCAGGAGTACCTTCGCGGGCGGGAAGCGAAGCGGGCACGACTGTAGCGGCGCTCGGGGGTGGTCAGGCGCATAGCGGCTGACTGGACCTCCCCCCCAAAGTGTCCGGACTCCCGCAAGTTTGCGGAAAGTGGGTAGTCAACCTATGAAAAGGGGGTAATTTGGTACTGAAAATACCTCCTTTCGTTTGGCGCATGCACTCTCTAGCCCCCAACTATCTGAAATCGCTCACCTATTCGCCGCAGGACGTATCGACCCTGCGGCAATTGGGGGAGTTTCGCGGGCGACAGGAGCTTTTTTCGCGCCAGCGGCCGGAGATCTTGGAAACGCTGCGTCAGGCGGCGGTGGTCGAGTCGAGCGAGTCGTCCAACCGGATCGAGGGGGTGACGGCGCCGGCGCCGCGGATCGAGGCGATCGTGCGCCGGCGCGATCAGCCGCAGGATCGCTCCGAGCAGGAGATTGCCGGCTACCGCGATGCGCTCGAGCTGATTCACCAAAGCCGCAGGGAGATGCCCTTCAGCGTTGGCGTCGTTCGCCAACTGCACAGTCTTCTCTATCGCTACCATCCGTCGGAGGGCGGAACCTGGAAGGCGACCGACAACGAGATCGTGGAGCGCGACACCGACGGGCGCGTGACGCGGATTCGCTTCAAACCGGTGGCGGCGGTCGCAACGCCGCAGGCGATGGACGACCTGGCCACCGGCTACCGCGACGCGCTTGGCGGGACGCAGGAGCCGCTCGTGATCGTGCCGCTGGCGGTGCTCGACTTCCTTTGCATCCACCCCTTTGCCGACGGCAACGGCCGGGTCGGCCGACTGCTGACGCTGCTACTGCTGTATCACTTTGACTACGAGGTCGGCTGCTACGTCAGTCTCGAGCGTATCGTCGAAGAGTCCAAGGCAACCTACTACGAGGCGCTCGAGGCGAGCTCGCGCGGCTGGCACGACGGGCAGCACGACGCGCACCCGTGGCTGCGCTACTTCTGGGGAGTTTTGTTGCGCGCCTATCGCGAGTTCGAAGGCCGTGTCGGCAAAGTTGGCGGCGGGCGCGGCGCCAAGTCGGAGCATGTGCGGCAGGCGGTGCTGCGCCGCAATCTTCCGTTCTCGATCGCCGACCTCGAGCGCGACTGTCCCGGAATCAGTCGCGATACGATCCGCTCCGTGCTGCGCAAACTACGCGACGAGGGCCTCCTTCGCACCGAAGGACAGGGGCGCGGCGCGCGCTGGAAACGCCGCGCGAGCGACGCGTGACGAACGGAACGCCACACTCGTGTGCCGGGAGCGGCACTCGGGGGTCGACATTCCTGAGATTCAATACGCCGTCGAACCGTCGCCGCAGCCCTCGAGCGACGATCTCACCGTTCCGACCAGCTCCGCCATCGAAACGTATCCGTCGTCATCACGGTCGACCGCGAGGCAACTCGACAATGTCGTCGTCCCTAGAACGATGCGAATTGCCGTAATGATCTCCGCCACCGAGACCTCGCCGTCGACGTCGCAATCCCCTTCGCAAACTGCGCGCGTCGACGTCGGCGAGGGCGTCCTCGTCGCGATCGAGAGCGGGGTGCGGGTTGGGCGAGGCGGTTGCCGCGTGCGCGTCGGCCGGACACATAAGTTCGAACCATCGATGTGACTGCAGGTCCGACTCGGGAGGGGGGTTCGAACCTGCGTCGGACAACCGGCGTTGGAGCAGCCAGGGGTCTTCGTGGGCTTGCGCGTTCGCGGCTCAATGATGATCGGTGTCCGCGGTCCGCGTAGCGTCCTCGTCGGCTTGCGGGTTCGCGGTGCATTGATAATCGGCGTCCGCGTCGCCGGTCGCGTCGTGGTCGGCTCGAGGGTTCGCGTCGTCAAATGGGACGGCGTCGCCGCGGCGGTCGGCGTCTGCGCCAACACTTGCGGCGGTATCGACACGATCAGCGCGACACCGACCCAGCGCATCACTCCCGACACCTGAAATGAAATGAGACTCGTCCGATCCAACGACACAGG
>JANQHZ010000091.1 GCA_028282445.1 Candidatus Binatia bacterium
CAGAGGAAACGCCGCGCCGAAAGGCGCGGCGTTTTTTTTACCCAAAAGCGCCAACTCCGTCTCGAGCTGGCGCTGCTCTGCCCTCAGGAATGAGTCCTATGCTTGCAATCTGCAAAAAGTGCGTACACGCGATCGCGTTTGCTCTGGTCGCAGCGGCGTGTACCAACTCCGACTCGCCCAAGCAGCAACAGAAACAGGCTAGCGAGGTCGCCGCGCCGGCGTCGAAGACGGACGGCGCAGATAAGGGCGAAGCCCCGAAAGCCGAAGGGGTGCAAGCCAAGCGGCGCGTATTCGTCGCGAATTACCAAGGCGATACGATTTCGGTGGTCGAGGGCGACCCCGGAATGGAGGTGAGCAGCATCGAGTTGCCCGGGTCACCGCACGGGATGGACATCAGGAAAGGGGATCCGCCGATCCTAGCCGTCGCTCGCTCCACCGATTTCGGGGTAACGCTGTACAATGCGGACACCCTTGAGAAGCTCGCGGACATTGAAACCAACCGCGGCCCTCAGGACCTGGGGTTCAGCCGCGACGGAAAGCTACTGTACGTCATCAGCCCACTCGACGGCACGCTGCAGACCGTCGACGTCGAGACGCGCAAGCTGGCGAGGGATCCGTTCACTTTCAAAAAGAAGCCACGCCGGATGATCGTCGACCCGGCGACCGGCAGCCTCTTCGTACTCCTGGTCGCTTCGACCAGCAACGGCGGCTCGGAGATTGCCGTCGTCGATCCGGTACGGCTCAGCATCGAACGACGCATCCCGGTCGGAGTCCACCCGCAGGCAATGGCCCTCGGCAACAACGGTCGCACCCTGGCTTCGGCAAGTTTCGATGAGAGCACCTTGACCGTCGTCGACACAAAATCGCTCGAAGTGGTGGCCACACACTCCGCGCTGACCGGTGCGGGCCTGACCATCCATCCGCACAAGCCGATCGCCTACAGCTCGGAGAGTTTCGACGACACGATTCAGGTTCTGAACCTCGAGTCCGGTGAGGAAATCGCGACCCTGTCGCCGGGGCAGTGGCCGACCTACGCCGAGATCACGGCCGACGGTCGTTACCTATACGTGCCGCAAGAAGAATCCGACAGCGTGGTCAAGATCGACACCGAGACCAACACCGTGGTCGCCAAGATCGCCGTCGGCAAGGCCCCGATCGAGCTCGCGATCTACGAGCCGTAGCGCCGGAAAATTTCCCGATCGATCAGACCCAAAGAAGCGCGCCCTCGACGGACTCGCCGGTAGCACTCGCAATCGCCTCGCAATAGCACGCCACCTGCCGGCGGTATTCGTCGAGTCGGGGCATCAGGTCCGCGTCCGTCTTGAAGTCGACGACGGTCCACGATCCGTTCGTCCCGCGAAAGGCGAGATCCACCACGCCTTCGGCCAAGCGACCGTCGTCGAGCAGATAGGTCACGGGAACTTCCCGACGCAGATCGGCTCGGGCTCGACATCGCGCCGCCTGGCGCAAGATCGAATGACGCAGAGCGGCCTCGATGCGAGCGACCGCCGCCGCGACCTCATCGCGTCCCAGACCGAGCAGCGAGGCGTGAACCTCGGTAACACTCGCGATCTCGTCAACCTCCGCATCGAGCCGGATCACCGCCAGGACCGCGTGCACCAAGGTCCCGAAATTGGCGCCGCGCGCAACTCGATCGGCACCGGCCACCTCGACCAACTCGACGTCCGCCGCGTCGACACGCCCTTCCGCGACGAGCGTCGTGACGGCTACGGGCTCGACCGATGCAACGCTACCGAGCGCAATCGCTTCGGCCCGGGAATCCTGCCAACGCCGGTGATCGCGATCCCCGGTGGCGACCGCGATCTTCTTCTCGTCGGCCTCCAGAATCGACTGTTGGCGAAGTCCCACATTTTGCTCCCGATCCAAGTCGAGAAGATTCGGATCCCACCAAACAACTCGATGATCGCCTTGCATCGGCCGGTGCAACCCCGGCGCGACCGCCCGCGAGGGATCTCCGATATCGCCCGATTCGCGCACCACCGAGTCGGCTCCGAACCCCGGACATCCCGGCGCGGGTTGCGGCGAGCGCCGATCTTCGGGGGCGGGGTATACACCGGCATCGAGCGCACCCAACCAACCGCCCGACTCGCCGCCCGGGTCGCCGATCGTCGGAACGACCAACAGGTCCCGAGCCCGGGTCGCGGCGACGTATGCGATGCGCACGCCCTCGTCGCGATCGCGTTGGACCTCGTCGGCCTGAGCCTCGACCAGCTCGATCGGAGAGCACCCGCAGAGCGGTTCCGCCCACAACCCAGACTTCGTGTCGACGTGCCGGCTTGCCGTCTCGCGGGACAGATTGCAGGTGGGATCGGCGAGAACGACCACCGGAAACTCCAACCCCTTGGCGCGGTGCACGGTCATGATCCTGACCCCTTCGGTCCCCTCCTCGACCGCCGGTGCCTCCTCGGCGACGCCTCGTTCGGCGTCGTCCTCCAGCCGCTCGACGAAAGACCGAAACGAGCGCGCTCCGGCGCGCTCGAAACGACGCGCCATGTCGATCGTGCGCAGGCAATTCGCCAGGGCCTGCTCGCCGGTGGGCCAAATGGCGATCCCGGCGTGGGCGCGCACCGCGGCGAGAAAACGTCCGAGCGTGTCGGCAATCGGCCGCCGATTGCGTGCGAAGTGCAGGTCGGCGAGGACGCCGAGCGCCTCGGCCACCTGGCTGTGGTCTTCGTCCAAGGCGTCCGAGTCGAAACGCCGCAAGGGATGCAACGAGCCCAGCTCGTCCCGGGCTGACAACAATACGTCGTCGGAGAGCGCGAAGAACGGGCCGCGCAGGGTAGCGAAGACCCGCAACTCGTCTTCCGGCCACTCGATCGCCACCAGCGCATTGCGAATGGCCAGCACCTCTTCGCGATCGTGAAACGATCGGCCGCCCACCAGAACGTGCGGCACCTGGCGAACTTCGAGCGCTCGAACGTATTCGCGAGTGACGTCGTCGCGAAAACGCTTGAATCTGCGAAACAGGATGCAGACGTGGCGCGGCTGGACTGGAACCGACTCGCCGTCCTCTTCCACCCGCCATCCGCTCTCTCGCACCATCCAGTCGACAAAGGCGCCAACCGCCGACGGGAAGGACCGCTCGATGCCCCATTTGCCGATCTTTCCGTAGTCGGTGTACGGGTTCGGCACCGGAAGCGCCACGATCGCGGGCTGGTCAGCCAGGGCAGGCCGAGATTCTTCGAGCGCGACGTAGTCTGCTTGACTGCCGTTCTCGCTGCCGACCATCTCCGCTTCGAAACACGCGTTGACCAGGTTTTGGATCGGCCGTACGCCGCGGAAGCTCGTGCGCAGGTACAAGACCTCAGCGCCACGGGAGACGAGGTATCGCTTGACCGACTCGTAGACCGCAACGTCCGCTCTTCGAAATCGGTAGATCGCCTGTTTCGGGTCGCCGACGAAGAAGAGCTTGCCGGCGACCGGATTGCTACCAAGCCAGTCGCTCTCGCGAGGGTCGTCGGCCGCGAGCAACAGCAAGATCTCCGCTTGCAACGGGTCGGTATCCTGGAACTCATCGACGAAGTAGTGGGAAAAGCGGCTCTGCACGTCGGTGCGCACCGATTCGTCGTCACGCAGGAGATCGCGCGCCCGTACCAGAAGATCGAGGAAGTCGAGCTTGCCTTCGCGGCGCTTGAGCTCCTCGTACTCGTCGATGACCGGACGCAACTCGGCTTGAAGCAGCGGCGCGAGATCGGCATCCGCGCCGGACAGAAACTGGTCGAGTTGCCGCTTGACACCATCGCGCGCCGCCACCACTTCGGCACGCGCCAGGTCCTTGCCGAACGGCCGACGCGGAGGCCCCTTCCACCTCCAACTGCGCGCACGCGACAGGGCCCGCAGCTCCGCCTCGAGACTGTCGTAGTCACGACCGCGGACGTCTTCGCGAAGTCGATTCTCGTCGACGAATCTCTCGATCTCCGCCGTGCTGCGTGCAAGGTAGTCGTCGGCTCGGCCGGCGCGGCCGGTGAGCGCGCCGACCTCGGCGAGGCTTTCCATCAGGGCGTCGATCGCCGTGTCGCGCTCGAACGAAACACGCCGCCAATCGGCCTTGAAGTCGCGATGATCGACCAGCGCAGCGGCGGCCGCACGCAGTGAATCGCGCGGCCCGTCGCCGCGGTTGAATCCGGCGCGTCGCCGCAACACCCGCCTCACCCCGGGAGGCGGGTCTTCCAGCCCCCGCTGGAACCATGAGTCGAAAGCGTGGTCGAGAAGCCGACGCGCCTCGTCCTCCGCCGCAACTTCGAAGAGCGGATCGATTCCAGCCTCGATCGGTCGCTCGCGGAGAAGGTCCGCGCAAAATGCATGAATGGTACCGACCCGCGCCAATTCGAGCTGTGCGATCGCCGTGTCCAATCGCGGATTCGCCGCCGCGCCACGCCTCGCCTCGATTTCCGATCGCAGACGCAGCTTCATCTCACCCGCAGCCTTCTCGGTAAAGGTCACCGCGACGATGTCCTTGAGCTCGGCGAGGCCCGCCGCCAGCAAGGCAACCACCCGACCGATCAGCGCCTGAGTCTTGCCGGTCCCGGCCGCCGCCTCGACGAAGAAGGTCGAGGACAGGTCTTCGGCTACGCGACGGCGCGCCTCGGCGTCGATCAGCTCGTCTTTTTTCTTCCGTTTCACGCGGTCAACTCACGGCAGCGAACGCAGGAACGCGAGGCGCTCGAGCTTCTTGCGTGGTTTTCGAGACGTTCGAATCTCTTCGTACGGACCGCAAACGACGCGATAGTCGCACCACTCGCAGGCGCCCCGCTCGGGCGCCGCGGGAAGAAAGGGAGTCTCCAGCGCTTCGCCGACGATGCGGCCGAGATCGTCGGCAGCCTGTCGAGCGGCACGGTCGAGGCCGATCTCGCGCTGCTCGAAGCCGCCGGTCGACGTGCAGTAGTACAACCGTCCGCTCTCGACCTCGGCCTCGGCGTAGAGCTTCTCCAAGGCGAGCGCGTAAAGGACGGGTTGCAGGGCGCTGCCACCGGCGATGACGCCGCGCGAAGGCATGCGCGCTCGACCGGTCTTGTGATCGGTAGCACGCAACCGCCCGTCGTTTCGGCGTTCCACGAGGTCGATCGATCCGCGCAGGCGAATACCGCAATCGAGGGCGGCGGGCTGCTCTACCGAATGCTCATCGCGCCCCTCCCGGTCGCTCAGTCCGAAGGCGAGCTCGAAGCGCCACGGGACATATCCCGAATTGTCCTCACAGACGCGACGCAGCCATTCACGCAGGTCGGCTCGGATCGACTGCACGGCGTCCTGCCAGACCCGCTCGATGCGAGGCAGCAGCTGCTCACGCAGCTCGGCCGCACATCGATCGAGACACCGGTCCAGGACATCCGGTGCCTCGGAAAGCCGATCGGGCGTGATCGGTAGCAAGCCGGAGTCGCGCAGCTGCTCGAAGAGAACGAACTGCGTGTCGTGCACGAGTGAGCCGCGCCGCAACGGATCGAGGTCATCGACGTAGTCGGCGACCTCGCGCGGTGCCAAGCGGTGGACGGTATGGAGAAAGAACCTGTAGGGGCACGACGCAAACTTCTCGAGCGCGGTCGGCGAGTACGAACGGGCGGCGAGCTGATGTTTCTCCCTCGCCCGCATTGCCGCCGGCGACGGCCTGACCAGTCCGTCGGCCGGCGTCCATGCCTTCAGCCAGCGGCGGGCGCGAAAGCGCAACGCTCGGCCGAGATGCGGATTCGCATCGAGCAGGAATCGGGCGGTCCCGACCTTCTCCTCGGGCTTTCGCGAGCGGAGATTCTCGAGCAAGGCCAAATCGTGCTCAGCTTCGTCGATCGCCGACTGCGGGTCGCGCGGAGCCGGCCACCCGACTCTCGCCTCGGTCTCACGCTCGGCGCGTGACGCCAGCTCGCCGAAAGTAGGCAGGCTTCCTTCGCAGGCGCGCAGGGCCTCCAGCACATAGAAGGAGGGAACGCGCGGTCGGCCCTGGGCGAGGTCGAGCCGCGGGTAGGACAGAACCAGCCGCGAACGCGCCGCCCCAACCGCCAAGCGCAGCAACAGCCGCTCGTCGTTGAGTCGGTTCTCGTTGGTTCGGAGCTCGGACGTGATTCGATGCCTCGCCCGATCGAGCAGGATCGGGTCCTCGGCGATCTTTCTCGGAAACAGTCGCTCCGCCATTCCCGGCACGAACACAACCTCGAAGCTCGAGCCGCGCAGGGCGTCGATCGGCGCCACCAGCACGCGGCCGTAGCGCGACGCCGGTGGGGGGATCGATGCCGCCAACAGGCGGCGCGCCAGGACCAGTCGGATTTCGTCGAGGCCAACCGGTCCGATCGCACCCAGAGGCTCGAGCTCGGCCAACGCCTCGAGCACGGTCGTCGGGCGACGCAACGCCTTTGCTGCGAGCTCGGCAAGTAGGTCGAGCCACTCGGCCCAGCCGGCAGCGGCGGGCCACTTCGCCATGCCTTCGAGAAGCGGGATCGCGAAGGCCCGCAAGCCTACAAGCGCCGCAAGATCCGACTCGATCCGTTCGCGCACGCCACCGTCGCGATCGCGCGCTTCCAAATCGGCGCGGAGCCTTCCTTCCGCCGCCGTCAGGCGTTCGCGCCAGCGGTCGAGACCGCCGATCACCGCCGCATCGCTCAACAAGCGCTCCCAGCGGCGTGGAAGGCGCAGCGAACCGCCGACGACCGGGAGGTCTTCGGGGTTCTCGACCGGGGCCTCGTCGTACCCCTCCGGAGGGGGCTCCCGCGCCAGCGACGCCGGCAGCATCTCGTGATCCGGCAGTGGCGGCGTCTGAGCCCCAGCTTCCCCGTCGGGAACCTGTCCGAGCGAGACGTACTCGGCGAAACGCCGCGCCGACAGCCCTTCGATGGCGCAGTCGATCAACGATACGAAAGCACGGCCGGAAGGGTGAGGCCGGACTACTCCGCGACTGAAATAGGCTGGGATCCCAGCTCGGCCAAAAGCCTCCTCCAGCCGGCCGACGTACTCTTCGGGCGAGCGCAGCGCGACGGCAACTTGGTCAAAAGGCGTCCCCTGGCGCGACAGCTCGAGCAGCTGGCGGGCGATTTCGACCGCCTCGCGCCCTTCGCCCGGAGCCGAGAGAATCCGGACCGTCCCGTCGGCACTTCGTTCGTCCGGTCCATGCTGCTCAAAAAGATGCCGCTGCAGCCTGCACAGGGCGCTGTCGTCGTCGCGCCTCGCGATCTCCGGCTCGACCTCGTAGACTCGCGACAAGAACCGGTCGGTGCGCTCGTCGCCCAACGGCGCCGTGGCCAGCACCGACGGCGATCGACCGACCAGGGCCGACAGGAACCCGCATTCGGCCTCGTTCGAAATGCGCACGTCGAGCAGAAGAGTCGGACGATCCAGCCAAGCGTGGGCTGCGTGCGAGCCGGCCAGCAGCCCGGTCGCTACGCGCAGCACCTCGGCGCGGTCCACAAACCCGGACGCCTCCAATTCAGCTCGATAACCGTCGAGAATGCGTGCCAGGTCGGGCGCGGTCGGCTCGACATCCTCCGCCGTCAAGCCGGCGTGCCGCAGCTCTTCGATCGTGCTCGCCAAGGCGCGGGCGAGCCCCGGACCGTCGACGACACGCTCATAGATTCCGAGAGCTCCAGCTTGCCGCGACGAATGCACCAAGCGGGCGACCAAGGCTTCGCAGGCGGTACGGCCCACCGGCGAGCGCCCTTGTCTGCCGAGCTCTGGTAGCGCCAATTCGACCGCCAGTTGCGTCGCCGTGGTTCGCACCCATCCCAGCGTCGCCCCACCCGCGATCGCAACCCGGCGCACGAGATCGTCGGCTGCGGCACGGTTGCCACCGACGATCACGACGTCCGTACACCGGCCTTGCGCAGCCAGCCAGCTGGCCGCCGCGTCGAGCCGCTCTCCGGCGGCACTGGACACGATGACACGCGTCGTCATTCGGCCGATCTCGTCGCCGCGCGATCCGGGAATCCGACCGAAATCATACGACCATCTCCCCCGAAACCCATGCGCCAATCAAGCTCGGCGTCAGGTTGCGCCGGCACCGGGCATTGGACAGAACGGGGCAAGAAGCGGGCGCTGCCGAGGGGCTCATCGTCGACCGGCTAGTATCCCGACTCGCGCACTTTCTGCGCAACGTCACCGGTGATCAACCGGGCGCCGCGTTGGTGGGTGACATAGGCCCACGCCCACTGAAACACGACGAGAATTCGATTGCGGAAGCCGATCAAAAAGAAAACGTGAATCGCCAGCCAGGCGAGCCAGGCGACCAAACCGGACAGTCGGACGCCGGCGACCTCGGCCACCGCCGAGGCTCGGCCGATCGTGGCCAGCGCCCCCTTGTCGACGTAGCGGAACGGCTCGGTCGGTCCGCCGGCAATCTTGCGCAGGATATTCGAGGCCGCGTGGCGTCCCGCCTGCATCGCCGCCGGTGCGACTCCGGGGATCGGCGTCCCGTCTTGTTCGAAATGGCACATGTCTCCCACCACGAACACCTCCGGGGCAACCGCCAACGACAGATCCGCACCGACATGAACCCGACCGACTCGGTCGGTTTCCGCACCGAGCAACGATCCGAGTGGCGACGCCTGCACGCCGGCCGCCCACAGCACGGTGCGAGCTCCGATCCGTTCGTCACCGATCGAGACGCCGTCTTCATCGATGTCGGAAACCAGCGCGCCGGTACGGAC
>JANQHZ010000100.1 GCA_028282445.1 Candidatus Binatia bacterium
GTCAGAGGATCGACCTGGAACGCCACATCGACGTTGAGGTTGCCTACGTGAATCCAGGAGAACACGTGATCGAGCAGCGTCCGTTCCGCCGGATCGTAGGCGCGCAATTGGAAGAACGCGCGCAACGACAAAGCGAAGCCCAGCAGCGGCATCGCGCAGGCGATGGCCCCGACGACTCTCTTGCCGAGCGACTTCTGGATCCAGTAGCCGCCGAGTCCGTTGATCGTCGCTCCGATCAGCGGCAGCAACGGAATCCAACGGAGATAGCCGACAGTGTGGATGGCGGCCTCGTGGGCCGTATGCGCAGCGTCTTGCATCTTCCTCGCAGGCTAGGCGGTTACAGTCGCAACGTATCCGTCGCTTCGACGTCGATGGTATGGAAGGTCTGGTAGATCCCCAGAACGATGGCGAGGCCGATGGCGGCTTCCGCCGCGGCCAGCATGATGACGAAGATCGCGAACATCTGGCCGTCGTAGCTCACCGAGCTGTAGCGAGAGAACGCCAGGTAGTTGATGTTGGCGGAGTTGAGGATCAGCTCGACGCCCATCAGGATCCCGATCGCGTTGCGCCGCGTGAGAACGCAGAACATTCCGGCGATGAACACGATAGCGCTCACCACCAGGAAGTGATTGAGTCCGATCTCCATCATCAAGCTTCGTCCTTCAGTTCCTTGCGGGACAGCACCACCGCGCCGACTAGCGCCGACAAGAGCACCAGCGAGGCGAGTTCGAACGGCAGGATGTACTCGGTGAGAAAGCCGTTGCCCAGCGTCTCGATCGTCGATGTCGGCTCCGGCACGTCGACCAGATTCCAATTGGCGGTCTGCACCGCCCGCACCATCGCGCCACAGGCGATCGCCAGGACCAGAAATGCCGGGAACCTTCCCATCGCGCGGTTCGACACACTGACGTCGCCGATTCGGCTGGTCAAGTTGATGGCGAAGAGCGTCAACACGAGAATGCCGCCGACGTAGACGAAGATTTGTACGACCGCAACGAAGTCGGCTGCGAGCATGACGTACAGTCCGGCCGCGCCGACCAGCGTTCCCATCAGGGCGATCGCCGAATAGAAGATGTTTGCACTCAGCGCGACGCCGATCGCCGACACGACGGTAATGGTGGCGAGCAGGTAGAATACGACCGGAAACATCGAGAACTCGGTCATGCGTCGGCTCCCGCCTCGTCGCCGGGCTCGGCGAACTCGTCGAGATAACGCATTCCGCGTTCGAGAATCGGCGAGATCTTGGGGTCGTCCTCCACCTTCTTCGGCTTGTAGGCTTCCACCGACTCGTTGACGAAGCGCCGCACCATACTTTCGAGCGAGTAGTCGGCGCCCTCGAACTCGGGCGTGTGGTGGATGGCCCCGGTCGGACAAGGCTCGCTACACAATCCGCAATACATGCACTTGGCGATGTCGATATCGAATCGATTCAACATCATCTTGCGTGTGCCCTTGTCCTTCTTTGCATCGATGACGATGCAGTCGATCGGACACGCGCGTTCGCAGGCGAGACAACCGGTGCAGATCTCGAGGTCGACCTCCAAGATGCCGCGGTAACGATAGGGCAGCGTGTCCTGCACCCGCACGTCGGTCCGGTCGGGATACTGCACCGTCGTCGGCTTGCGCACGAAGTGCGAACAGGTCACCGCCATTCCCTCGAGCACCGCCGCTGCGGTGTCGAAGACGTTCCGGAAATATTCGCTCAAGGCCCCTGCCATCGATTCAACTCCCCTCCCCGACGCTCGCTACGAGAGCGGCGAGAGAGTGATTTGCGCTCCCGAACGTCGCAGATGGAAAGCGACGCGGTACAAGAAGTATCCGACCAACCCGAAGCCCATCGCGGTGAGAACGATCTCCGCAAAGCGGAACCCCTGCGGCCAGATCATCACCCACAGCGCCGTCCCCATGAAATTGACGAAGGAAATCGGCAGCAGGTACTTCCAGCAGGTCGTCATCAACTGGTCGACGCGAACGCGCGGCAGCGTCGCCCGGATCCACATCATGAGGATCACGAAGAGATACGACTTCACGATGAAAGTCAGGGCCTGCAGGATATTCATCCCGACCACGCTGTCGGTGATGTGAGGCGCCTGCCATCCACCGAGGAACAAGGTCACCAGAATCGCCCCGATGATGTAGAGGTTGCCCCACTCGACCAGGAAGAAGAACAGGTAGCGCGCGCCGCTGTACTCGGTAACGAAGCCGGCGACCAATTCGGACTCGGCTTCGGGCAGGTCGAAGGGCGTTCGGTTGCCCTCGGCCAAGAGCGCCACGAAGGTCACGAAGAAGCCGATGAAGGTGAACGGGCTGTGGAAGATGAACCAGTCCCAAGGACCCCACCCCTGCTGCTGGATGATGCCCTGCGTGCTCAGAGTTCCGGTGATCAGAATTACCGTGAAGATGCTCAGCGCGGCCGGAATCTCGTAGCTGACGATCTGCGCCGCGGCGCGAATGCCGCCGATCAACGCCCACTTATTGTTGGACGCCCAACCCGCGATCATGATCCCCACCACCACCAGCGAGGTCATCGACGTGATGTAGAGAATTCCGAGGTTGAGGTCGGCGACGATCAGCGCACTGCTGAACGGAATGGCGACGAATGCGGTAATGAAACCGATGGTAACGACGAAGGGAGCGAGCTTGAAGAGGGTCGCGTCGGCCGCGTACGGAATCGCTTCTTCCTTCATCAGCAGCTTCAGTCCGTCCGCCAGCCACTGCAGAATGCCCTGCGGGCCGACCCGATTGGGACCGACGCGGGACTGGATACGTGCCCACACCCGGCGCTCGACGAAGGTCGTGACGCCGGAGATGTTGAGGACGAAACCGAACACCACCGCCGCGCCCGCGGCCACCATCCCGATCGCATAGGCGACATCCCGCGGGATGGCCCCGAACGTCCCGTCGGCGATCAGCGAATCCAAGAATGTTTGGAGCATGCGTGCAAATCCTGTCGGGTTTGAGCCGTCCGGCGACGGGTCCGTTGCGCAGCGCGCCGCGCGCCGGCTACCGGTCCACCTCGGGAGCGACGATGTCGAGACTGGCGATGACCGTGACCAGGTCGGCGAGCATCAGGCCGGGACTGATGTCTTCGATGATGCTCATCGCCGCGAACGAACCGGTTCGAACTTTGCAGCGATACGGGAATTCGGTGCCGTCGCTGACCGCGTACCAACTCATATCGCCGCGCGCACTCTCGACCCGGATCTGGGCGTCGCCTTCGGGCGGCTTGAGCTTGCGCGGCACCTTGGCGACCACCGGGCCATCCGGGATCTGCCGGAAGCACTGCCGCAAGATCTTCATGCTTTCTTTGATCTCCGCGATGCGGACCGCGTAACGATCGAAACTGTCGCCGACCGAGCCGGCCGCGCCGGTCCCGACCGGGACGTCGAACTCGAGCTCCGGATAAACCGAATAGGGCTCGTCGCGTCGGACGTCGTATCGCACCCCGGAGGCCCGCAGATTCGGCCCGACCAGGTTATAGGCAACCGCCTGCTCGCCCGGGATCGCCGCGACGTTCGAGCAGCGCCCCCGGAAGAGAGTGTTCTCGGTCACCAGATCGTGGAACTCGTCCAACATCGGCTCGAGCTGACCGAGGAATCCGAGCACCTTCTCCTCGTACCCAGGCGGTAGGTCCCAGGCGACACCGCCGATCCGCATGTAATTGTAGGTCAGGCGCGCGCCGCACAGCTCTTCGAGGAGATCGTTGATCTTCTCGCGCTCGCGGAAGGAGTGGAAGAACGGCGTAATCGCTCCAATGTCGAGAATCATCGTCCCGACCGACAACAGATGGCTCGCGATCCGATTGAGCTCGGCGGCGATCACTCGACAGTATTCGCCGCGCTTGGGCACCTCGATGTCCGCGAGCTTCTCGGTCACCATGCCCCAACCCTGGTTGCAGAACATGGCCGCAACGTAGTCGACACGGTCGGTGTACGGCATGAAGCCGTGGTAACCGACCTTCTCCGAGATCTTCTCGATCGATCGGTGCAAATACCCGACGTCGGGAACGGCCCGCCGCATGACCTCGCCGTCGGCTTTGATGACAAAGCGCAGCACGCCGTGGGTCGACGGATGCTGCGGACCCATGTTGAGGGTCATCTGCTCGGTCTCCAGGCCCGTGCCGCGCTCCACCTCGACTTCGAAACCCGCGATACTCATCTTCGCCCCGCTCCCCGTTGCCCGACCAGCCGCTAGCGCAGCAAGCTTTCGCGTGTGGTGTTGATGCCGTGATACTCTTCCGGCTCGACGAAGTCCTTGCGCAGAGGATGCCCGACCCAATCCTCCGGCATCAGAATCCTACGCAGGTCCGGATGGTCGACGAAGTGCACGCCCAACAGGTCGAAGATCTCGCGTTCGAGCCAGTTGGCGGCTTTCCATACCGACTCGACCGACGGGATCTCAGCGGCATCGCGCGGCACCCGTACCTTGAGGATCACGTAGTGCCGATGCTTGTACGAGTAGAGGTGATAGACGACCTCGACGTGTCCCTCCGCCTTGTAGTCGACGCCGGCCTGGTTGGTTAGCACGTCGAAGCTGAGCCCTTCGTCGTCGCGCAGGTAGGTGCACAGCTCGCGAATCGCGGCACCGTCGACCACCGCGAAGGGATCCTTGACGGACTCCTCGACGCTCAGAATCTTGTCGGCGAACTTGTCGCGCAGGCGGGAGTGGATTGAAGCCGCATCCATCGATTCCGACGCCCTCTCAAGCCTGGGCGCCGACCGCAGGCCGCCGCACCAACCACGTCTCCGTCATCATCTTCTCCTGCAGCTTCAGAATCCCCTCGGTCAGAGCCTCCGGTCTGGGCGGACACCCCGGCACGTACACGTCGACCGGGATCACCTTGTCGACGCCGTCGCAAACCGAGTAGGCGAGCTGGAAGAGGCCGCCACAGCTCGCGCACGCTCCCATCGAAATCACGTAGCGCGGCTCCGGCATCTGGTCGTAGAGAACCTTGGTTCGCAGCGCCATCTTGAGGGTCAGCGTGCCCGCCACGACCATCAGGTCCGACTGCCGCGGCGAAGACCTCGGCGCCGCGCCAAAGCGGTCGACATCGGCGCGCGGCCCCTGCGTCTGCATGAGCTCGATCGCGCAGCAGGCCAGGCCGAACAACATCCACCAGACCGAAGACTTGCGGGTCCAGTTCAGGAACTGATCCGCGGTCGTCGTGATAACCCCTTGGGAAAACGAATTGACCAGCGACATTCTGGGAACCTCCGCGCGAGCCCTGCGATCAGGCCGCTTCGCGCATGTCGGGGGAATCCTCGTCCGAAGATCCCACTCGCTTCACCCACTCGAGATCGCCCTTCGCCCAGACGTAGATCAGTCCGACGAAGAGGATCGCCAAGAAGATCGCGATCTCGCCGTACGCAAACAGCCCGTTGCCCTGCTCCACCCAGTCCCGGAAGACCACCGTTACCGGCGCGATGAATGCCACTTCGACGTCGAAAATCACGAACACCAGCGCGACGAGGTAGAAGCGAATGTTGAAGTTGATCCAGGCACCGCCTGTAGGCGGCTCGCCGCACTCATAGGTGGACATCTTGCCTGGCTCCGGGTTGTGCGGGCGGAGCAGCCAGCTCAGCCCGGTCATCAGAGCAACCAGCCCCATGGCGAGGGCGACGAAAACGAGCACGTTGGCAAACTGAAAAAACATGGATTTTGCGAACCTATCTCCCCTTGACAAGCTCGCTAACACAGGCCCTAAAAGTAGTCAAACCACCCCATTTTCAAAGGCTTGCGGCGTTCCGCGGCAAGCTGCGCAAGAGCGATGGCGAGGCCCAGCACGCCTCATCGGCCTAATCAGGTCACCTAATCCCCGGGGTCGTTAACGTCCGAGATTGTCTCATCTTTCGCACCGCCTCGCGCACGCCTCCGACGCTGGCGAAGGAGCGCCGACCGCGACCGTCGCGAGGCAGAAGGTCTTCCGCTTCACGCCGGCCTCCCCCGAACCCCGTTGACCGCGTCTCGCCAAACCTCGGGCCGCTTCACGTAGTGATACTCGATCTGTTCGTCGCCGTAACGATGCCGTCGACCGAGAGGGCAGGCATCGCGTACGGCCACCCAGTCGAGCGCTGCGACCGAACCGACCGGGCGCTCCTGCAACGCCCGCAACGCCGGCATGCACGCCCGCTCGCACTCCTCGCAAGGCCGCGGCATCGGAGCGGGTGCGCCGGCCGGCCCCGAAACGTCGGCGACGATCGCCGCGCGCAGTCCGATCCACGGGCCGAACTCCGGGTGGACGCTCAGGTTTGCTGGGGACAGATAGGCGAGCCCGGAAATCTGCGCGAGTCGTTGTATGGCAACCATCTCGTCGCCCACCGAATGCGCCCAGCGCACTTGCGTCGCGACCCCTGGGAGGCCGGCGGCCGCCTCGATTGAAAGCTCAGTGTAGCGCTCGACCGGGTTCGCGTCCTCCCGCAGGTCGCGGTCGGCGCGAGCCGCCTCGAGCAAGCGCGGCCACAGGGCTCGAGTGTTGCCGACGACCAGCGCGAGCGACTCCGGGCGGGCGAAGTCCGGCAGACGCAACCGGTCCTCGACCGTATCGTTGTACCACTCAACCCGCAGCGGCCTGCAGAGGTCGAAGCCGGCGGCGTCGCACACGTCGCGAACTCGACGGTACACCGAGCGCCATCCTTGTCTTTGCGGGGTCGAGTCCGTAACTACACCTATTCGTCAACCAATGAACACAGGAGCCGGGCTATGAAGCCACTCGAGGGAATACGCGTCGTCGAAATGGCGGGCCTTGCGCCCGTCCCCTACTGCGGAATGATCCTAGCGGACTTCGGCGCGGACGTCGTCCGCATCGACCGCCTCGGCAGCAAGTCCGGAGATTTTCTTTCACGCGGCAAGCGTTCGATTGCCGTCGACCTCAAGAAACCGGAAGGAGTCGAAACCGTCCTTCGCCTGCTAGAGAAGGCCGACGTACTGGCCGAGCCGTTTCGGCCGGGAGTCATGGAGCGCCTCGGGCTCGGCCCCGACGCCGCCCTGGCCCGCAACCCGCGGCTGATCTACGCGAGACTCACCGGGTTCGGCCAAGAAGGCACGTACGCACCGATGGCCGGCCACGACATCAACTACATCGCGACCGCCGGCGTTCTCGGCGCCATCGCGCGCAAGGGCGAGCGCCCTCTCGCGCCGATCAATCTGGTCGGCGACTTCGCCGGCGGCGGCATGCTGTGCGCGATGGGAATCGCCTTCGCCCTGCTCGAGCGCGCCCGCTCCGACAAGGGCCAGGTGATCGACACGGCGATGGTCGACGGCGCCGCTCACCTCGCCACTTTTCTCTTCAAGTTTCGCCAGTTTGGAGCGTGGAACGACGAACCGGGAACCAACCTGCTCGACTCCGGCGCCCCCTTCTACGACACCTACGAAACGGCAGACGGTAAGTTCATGGCGGTTGGCGCGATCGAGCCGCAGTTCTACGCCGCGCTGCTGAAAGGCCTCGGCATTGCGGCCGACGAGCTTCCCGCCCAGATGGATCGCGACGGCTGGCCAACCGTGCGCGAGCGCTTCACGGAGGCGTTCAAGAGCAAGACGCGCGACGAATGGTGCGCGGTCTTCGACGGCACCGACGCCTGTACGACGCCTGTCCTCGGGCTCAGCGAGGCCGCGTCGCACCCTCACAACGCCGGCCGCGATACGATGGTGGTGGCGAGTGACGGACACACCGAACCGGCCCCCGCCCCACGCCTGTCGCGCACTCCGGGAGAAGCGGGCACCAAGCGGCCGGAGGCCGGCGAGCACACCGCCGAAGTGCTGTCGGAATACGGCTTCGACCAGGCCGAGATCGACAAGCTCGCCGCGGACGAGATCGCCGGCTGATTCTGCACATCCAACCGAATATCCGCGGTCGCACTGCGTCCAGTCTTCTTGGAACCCGAATTCGGACTATAGTAGCCCCCGACCGAGAGAAGCGGAGCCAAGTCAATGAGTGACAAAGAGAACATCCCTCGCGCGCTGGAAGAGATCCGCGATCTGGTCGAGGCCGGACGTCCGATCATCTACGTACACACCTCGGAAGAAGAGCGCCTGGCGCTTCTGCTCCGGCAGAGCACCGAGCTCCTTTTCGACAGCCCGCCTCCGCTGTTCACCTGGACCGCCACCGAGGGGCTGCGCAACGCCGACGGCACCCATGTCGTCGCCGCCGAGCTGGGTCCACGCAGCGCCCTCGATTACATCATCCAGCACCAGGGCCCCGCCCTCTTCCACTTCCAGGATCTGCACGACGCGATGGGGGAGTCGAGCGAAGTCGTCCGCCGGCTGCGCGACACCTACACGGCCTGCGTCGACACCGGAAAGTTTCTCTTCGTTTCGTCTCCGGTCGCCTTCGTCCCGGCCGAGCTCACCCGCGACCTGGTGCTGATCGAGCTCCCCCTGCCCGACTTCGACGAGCTCAAGGACTTCACCCGCAACGAAGCCGAGCGTCTTGCCTCGGCCGGCGTCGCGCTCGACGACAGCGATTCGACGATGACCTTGATCGGCCGCGCGCTGCAGGGCTTGACCCTCAATGAATCGCGCCACGCCCTGCGTCGTGCCGCCTCGCACAACCCGACGCTCGGCACCGACGCGGTGCCGTATCTGCTCGAGGAGAAGCATCTGCTGGTCAAGAAGAAGACCGGCGTCATCGAGTACGTCTCGAACCCGATCCCGCTCGAAGACATCGGCGGCGCGCCGATCCTGAAGAAGTGGCTGCTCGAGCGTCGCAAGCTGTTCGAAATGGGCGACGAGCTGTCCGGCGAGATC
>JANQHZ010000108.1 GCA_028282445.1 Candidatus Binatia bacterium
GTACGGGAATCGCCTGCTGGCGACCAGCGTTGCCGACGCCATTCTGGAGTCGGGCGTCATCCCATCCGTGTCCAGGGTGCAGCGCGAGTGAAGCGCTGCACCCTCTCGGCCCGGATGTCCTCCGGGTGGTTTGCGGGAGTGGCGAAACCGGATATTCTTTGGAGGCGCGCCGGCGCGCTCGGGTGTCGAACCATGGGACAGTGTGGATGAGGACGATTGAGGGGCGGTGCGCGAACCGCGGCCAACTGCAGCAAACGGCGGTCTTCCTGATCGTGGGAATCGCGACGATGGTCCTGCCGATTGCAGCAAAATCGCAATATTGCCTCGGCGATTGCGATCGCGACGGGCGAGTGACGGCGAACGAGATTTCGAGCGTTCTGCAATCGGGATGTTCGGTGGCGCCGCCCGACCTCGACGTCGTCAACCCGGCTCGGGTGGGCGAGGCCGTTTCCAACGCATTCGACGATTGCGAGGGCCTGCCCGAAGATTGGCAGGTTGCTTACGACGCGTCCGAGCTCGGCTACATGATGAGCGGCTGGGGTACCGGCGACGGTTCGGTTTGGGTCGTCGGCGGACAGCTCGAGCGCGGTGCGATACTCCGCTTCGCAGACGGTGAATGGAACGAGGTGGACCCCGGCATTGAAGTTCCCCTGCTCAACTGGGTGCATGGCACTTCCGACCAGGACGTTTTCATGGGCGGCACCCGCGGCACCATCCTTCACTTCGACGGTGCCGAATGGGTTCAACAGGCGACCCCGGTCGGCGCTGCGGTGTGGGGGTTATGGGCGGTGGCTCCCGACGATGTGTGGGCGGTCGGCGGAGAGGGCGCCTTTGGAGCGCTGCCGTTCGTGATGCGTTACGACGGGGAAGTGTGGACGGAGGTTGCGGTTCCCCCTTTGGTTCGACCGGGCGTTTCCGCTTTTTTCAAGGTCTGGGGATCGAGCGCGGACAACATCTATATCGTTGGGCAGAACGGCGCCGTCGTTCGTTGGGACGGCGTCGAGCTGATCGAGACCGGGGTCGGCATCAGCCAGGACCTGATCGGCATCTGGGGAAATGGTCCGGACGACATCACCGTGGCCGGCGGGCGCGGCACTGCCGAGCTCGCGCATTTCGACGGTGTGGAATGGTCACGCTTGCCGCCATCCTCGATCGTCGGCTTGAACGGCGTGTGGACGCGGCGTCCCGATCTCGTTCACAGCGTCGGTGTTTTGGGGACGGCCTTGCGAGTTGACCCGAGAGGGCCCGAAGTACTGGCGCAGGACTTCGTTCCCTCGACGCTCGAGCTGCATGCAGTGTTCGGCGACGATAGCGATCAATTGCTGGCGTTCGGCGCCAATTTCAACGTGCCCGAGAGCGGCGTGGTTTTGATCAGGGAGTTGGCTGACGATGAGTGAACTTATCCGCGACAGGGGACTTTGGCTCGAACGACTCGCGATCGCAGGTCTCCTTGCGACGGCACTTGCGGTGAGCGGTTGCGGCGACGACGACGACAGCTCGCCGCCTCCGACCGCGACCCCGATTCCCGCCACGGCGACCGCGCCGCCGACATCGACCGCCGAAGTGGACACTCCGACGGCGACGCCGGCGTCGACTTCGACCCTGGCGGTCGAACCGACCGAGTTGCCACCGACGGCGACCGCTACCGCCGCGGCGACCGACACCGCGACGGCGGTTCCGGTCGACACTGCGACACCCACTCCTTCCGATACTGCGACGGCGACCGCGACCTCGACACCGGAGATGGGGATCTTTGGCGATCTAGGTGACCCCCTGCCGGGGGCGAGCGCCGAGCAGCTGGCGTCGTTCGAGCGCGGCCGCGAGGTGGTGGCGCGGGTTTTCTCGCGGGAAGACGGCCTCGGGCCGGAGTTCAATTCGGTATCGTGTGGCTTCTGTCACGAGAAGCCAGTGATGGGCGGCAGTGCCGGGCACTATCGAAACTTCTTGCTCATACGAGCCGAGCTGCCGGACGGCTCATCGATCCCGACCGGGGTCAACGGTGTTCAACCGCAGTACACGCTGGAAGAGGGCGGCCGACGAGCCAGCGACCCGGCCACCACCGACGCGACGATCCGAAACCCGATTCCCTTTTTCGGAGTCGGTCTGGTCGCCGAGCTGCCCGAAGAGGCGATTCTGGCTCGCGAAGACGTCAACGACGGCGACGCCGACGGCATCAGCGGGCGTGCCAACTACGACCGCGGTTTCGTCGGACGCTTCGGTCGCAAGGCGCAGACCGTCTCGATCGAGGGCTTTATCCGCGGGCCGCTCTTCAACCACCTCGGCATCACCACCGATCCGCTCTCCGACGAGCTCAAAGCGCTGTTGCCGGTGCCGAGCGCGCCGCTCGACGACGAAGACGGCCCTCTCGCCGCGCTGCTCGAGCTACTGGTGAAAACCGCCCATGCTCAGGTGGCGGCGCCGGAAGAGCCGACGGTCGACGACGACGGAGTTCCGGATCCCGAGATGTCGGAGCAAGATCTCTTCGACCTGATCTCCTTCTCGATGCTGTTGGCGGCGCCTCGGCCCGACCCGCCCACCCCGCAGACGGAAGCGGGCGCGCGGCGCTTCGACGAGATCGGCTGCGCGTCGTGCCACGTTCCCTCGATCGAGGGACCGCGCGGCCCGGTGCCGCTCTACTCGGACTTGTTGCTGCACGACATGGGCGAAGAGCTTGCCGACGGGCTGACCATGGGGCTGGCGACGGGGTCCGAGTTTCGCACCCAGCCGCTGTGGGGCATCGCGGCGTCCGCTCCCTATCTGCACGACGGACGTGCCGACACCCTGGACCAGGCGATTCGCCTGCACGGCGGCGAAGCAGAGGCCGCACGTGACGAGTACGCGGCGCTGGGAGACAGCGAGCGACTCCAGATCATCGCCTTCCTCGAGTCCCTCGGCGGATCGAAGCAGCGTTCGGAGGGCTTGCTGCCGCCGGACGCGCCGATCCCTCCGGCCGGCGAGCTCGGCGGCCCCGATTCGGAGATGACCCCGGGCGAGTTGGCTCTGTTCGAGCGCGGCCGCGCTTTGTTCGACCGCGATATCTTTCTCTCCGAGGGCACTGGGCCGGATTTCAACGGAGACTCGTGCCGGGCCTGCCACTTCCTGCCGGTGATCGGCGGGGCCGGGCCGGCGGACGTCGACGTCACCCGTCACGGCACGCTCGAGGACGGTGTGTTCACCGACCCGGAGGGCGGATCGATGGCGCATCGCCATTCGACGGCGCCCGTGCGCCCGGCGATCGACGAGTCTGCCAACGTCTTTGGTACATTCCAGACGCCGCCTCTTTTCGGCCTCGGTTTTCTCGAGAGCATTCCCGAGGAAGATGTTCTGGCCAACGAAGATTGCGACAACCCCGACCCGACGGCGGTGTCGGGCTGCGCCCACTATCTGCCGGACGGGCGGCTGGGCCGGCTTGGTTGGAAGGCGAACGTGCCGGATCTGCGCGAGTTCGCCCGCGATGCGATGTTCAATGAAGTCGGAATCACGCTACCCGAAGTGGAAGGCCTGACTTTCGGCGAGACCGAAGACGACGACGACATCCCCGATCCGGAGATCTCGGCGCAGGATCTCGAGGCGCTGGCCTTCTTCATGCGGAGACTGGCGCCGCCGTCGCGACGAAGTACGGATGCAGAGGCCGAAGCGGCCGGCGAGACGTTGTTCGCGACGGTCGGCTGCATCGATTGCCACGTCGACGACTTCGTCACGCCCGACGGCGTGGTGGCCTACACCGACCTGCTCATCCACCAGACCTCAGCGGAGGGCACTTCCTTCATCGGTGCGGGCGATGTCGGGCCGCTCGAGTTTCGCACGGCGCCGCTGTGGGGGCTGGCGCTGACGCCGCCCTACATGCACGACGGCAGAGCGTTCACCGTCGAAGAGGCGATCGCGCGCCACGACGGCGAGGCGGCGGCATCGCGAGCGAGCTTCGAAGGGCTTTCGGAGACCGAACGAGCGCAGCTATTGGCGTTTCTCGCATCTCTCTGATCGTGCGCCCCCGGCTTCGCGGGCAGGCGGGCTCAGTCGAGTCCGTCCAGTAGACGCAGGGCTTCACGCACCAGGCCGGGGACGCGCGCGGAGATCGACTCCATGCGCGGATCGCTGCTGTCGCCGACTTTCCAGCGGTAGTGCAGTTGCTCGAGGACGGTGGCGGTCTTCCACTGGGCGAACGCCTCGTACCAGGGCGCTAGCGACACGTCGAGTCCCGTCCGGTCGGCATAGAGCGCTACCACCTCCGCGCGCGACGGTAGACCCATCTTCTCCATTCCCGGATGACCGCCGCGGGCGACGTTGCCGTCGCTCGGGTCCGGCCAGTAGTTCAACAGGGTGCCGAGGTCGATGAGCGGATCGCCGAGCGTCGTCATGTCCCAGTCGAAGAAGGCAACGACTCGGTCGGGGTTGCCGGTCGCGAACATGCAATTGTCGAGCTTGAGGTCGTTGTGAACGAACGACACCCGCTGCGGGCTCGGGACGAACTTCTCCAAGCGCGCGTGGGCGGCGCACATTGCCTCGTCGTGCTCCGGGTCGGCGACCAGGTCCCACCGCTTCTTCCAACCTCTGACCTGGCGGGCGACGAATCCGTCCGGTCGGCCGAGGTCGGAAAGACCGCACTCGTCGGCGTCGAGCAGGTGGAACTGCGCCATCGCCTCGATCAGGGAGTGTCCGAGGCGCTTCCCGACATCCGGTTGATCCCTCATGCTGTCGGGAATGACGCCGCGTACGACGTCTCCTCGCTGTCGCTCCATGACGAAGAAGTCCGCCCCGGCGATCGCCGCATCGTCGCAGAACAGATAGGCGCGCGGAGCGCGGTCGAACTTTCGCCACAGCCTGGACAGCACCTTGTACTCGCGCTTCATGTCGTGTGCGCCGGGCGCCAGCGTTCCAAAGGGCGGTCGGCGCAGTACCAACTCGCGCGAGCCGAAACGGATCATGTAGGTCAGGTTGGCCGCTCCGTTGGGGAACTGAAGGACCTCGAACGGTCCCTCGATGGCGAGGTGCTCGGGCAGATTGGCGCGCAGATAGGCTTCGATCTTGTCCCAATCGAGATCCTCACCGCCGCGCACGGCGGCGAGCTCGGGCTGCGGACGATCCCGGAACGGGTCGACCGAAACGCTCGGGTCGAACGGGGTCGTGATATCGGATTGGTTGTCGTTGCCACCCATGGTCGTTCTCTCAGCTGTACGGTGGGCGACCATCGGACAAGCCGGCGCTTCAGTCAACGGCGATCGCCGAGGGTGGCCGAGGCTCGGCGGAAATGTGGGCCGCGGACCGAGCGAGCTCGGCGCAACTGTTGCCGGTGACGCGACAGCGGACGGTTCGAAGGGCGAAAACGGCTGCTGTCGCGGGGATTTGGCCGTTTCGAGCGAAACCCTGTACCCTGACCTTTGCAGCCGATAGCTTGAAAAAATATGCTGGAAGGTCGTTGGCTCGGACGTCTTCCGGGCCGTGAATCGACCGAGGACAGCGACTCCCGAGAAACGCTCCGCGATGCCGAAACAGAACAGTGAAGAAGGCGGCCGCGCCCGCTCACGCCGCCGGCTTCGGTTGCCCTGGCGTCGCGACACCCAGCGTCACATCAGCGGCTTTGCGGTCTCGACGATGTTTCACGTCGTGCTGCTCCTGCTGTTGGCGACGTTTACCTTCAGCCCGGGGGAGGGGCTGTTCGGCCGCAGCTCGCCGGGTCTCGACGAGGCGTCGCTCAGCCTGGGGCAGGAACGCGACAGCGAGATCGACGCGCGCGAGTTGCTCAAGAAGATTTCGACCGACCCGCTACAGGTGACCGAGCGGCGGCAGAAGGCGCCGACCTTACCTGAGTTGCGCAGCTTGTCGGCAATTCCAACCAGCAACAGCGAGCGGCTCAAGAACGTCTCGGCGCGCTTTCGAGCTCCGGCCGGAGAGTTCAGCGGCGACTTCGGCAGCCTGATCGGTCGACTTCGCAAACGCGGACTCGACGTGGTGCTGGTGGTCGACGCGACCCGCAGTATGCAGCAAGTGATCGACGAGCTCACCAG
>JANQHZ010000109.1 GCA_028282445.1 Candidatus Binatia bacterium
GAGTTCGCCGAGGTGTTCTTCGCCTGCCAACGACTCGGTGTACGGCTGACTCCGGTCAACTGGCACCTATCCGCCGAAGAGATCGCCTACATCGTCGACGACAGCGCGGCGGTCGCGCTCTTCGCGGACGCCGACCTCGCGACGAGCGCGATCGCCGCGGCGACCGCGGCGAAGCTTCGGGTCACGGTCTCGATCGGCGGGGAGCTCGCAGGCTTCGGCGAGCTCGAAGCGGAAATCGCCGAGATCGACGCCGGCGATATCGACGACCCGGCGCTCGGCGACACCATGCTGTACACCTCGGGAACCACCGGTCGCCCCAAGGGCGTACGCCGCGCGTTGCCCGACCCCGCGAAAGCGGTCGAGGGGATGAAGCTGCTCTCGGCCGTCTTCGGCTTCGAGCCTGACGGGGAGGACACGGCGCTTGCGACCGGGCCGCTCTACCACTCCGGGCCGATCCACCTCTGCCTGTCGATCCCGATCAACGCCGGAATCCCAACGATTCTCATAGAGAAATGGGAAGCAGCGGAAATGCTGGAGCTGATCGCCGAACACCGCGTCACCCATACGTACTGTGTGCCGACGATGTTCAGCCGCTTGCTCGCCCTGCCGGAAGAGATCCGCAACGCGCACGATGTGTCGAGTCTGCGCTTCGTGATTCATGGCGCCGCTCCATGCCCGGTCGACGCCAAGCGCGCCATCATCGGGTGGCTCGGACCGATCGTCACCGAGATCTACGCGGCCACGGAGGGAATGGGGACTCTGGTGACGTCGCAGGAGTGGCTGCAAAAGCCTGGAACGGTCGGACGACCGGCGCCGGACGCCGTGCGCATCCTCGACGAGCGGGGCCATGAGGTTTCCTCCGGCGAGATCGGCACCGTTTTCCTGCGGCCGGTCGCCGGCGGCGATTTCGAGTACTGGGGAGACCCGGACAAGACGCGAAACGCGCTGCGCGAAGGCTACTTCACCGTCGGCGACATGGGCTACCTCGACAGCGACGGATACCTGTTTCTCACCGGCCGCAGCGCCGAAGTCATCATCAGCGGCGGTTCGAACGTATACCCGGCCGAAATCGACGACATCTTGTCGTCGCACGCAAAAGTCGCGGACGCCGCAGCATACGGTGCCGCCGACCCCGACTGGGGCGAGGTCGTACACGCCGCGATCGTCCCCGCTGCGGCGGTCGACGCAGGCGACGATCTCGCCCGGGAACTAACTACGCACTACGAAGCGACGCTCCCCAAGTACAAGCGGCCGCGCAAGATCCGTTTTCTCGATCAGATCCCGCGCAGCGAGGCCGGCAAGATCTACCGCGGCAAGCTGCGCGCCGAGTACGGTGGATTCGCCAAGAAGTAAAGGAAACCAATGAAAACCCTCGACTACCTGATCAACGACGCCGACAATCACTACTACGAGCCCGACGACTGTTTTTCGCGGCACATCGAGCAGCGCTTTCGCGACCGCACGATGTGGATCGACCGTTCGAAAGGCGACGGACCGGGACGCATGTACATCGGCCAAGAGCGCTGCGAGTTCTTCAGTGTCGGAGCCGGCGATAGCGTCGGAGCTCCGGGGGTCATGAAGGAGTTCCTACGCGGCACCAGCGATGAAGGAGGAAGCCCCAGCCTCAATCCGATCAACGCACTGGAGATTCCCGAATTCGTCGAAAGGAAGGCGCGCCTCGCCAAGATGGACGAGCAGGGTGTCGGCGCTTGCCTGATGTTGCCGACCACCGGCGTCGGCATCGAGCCGCAGCTGCGTGAGGATCAGCACCGTGAGGCCCTCTACCCCTCGATTCGCGCGTTCAACCGATGGCTCGAGGAAGACTGGGGCTACGGCGACGACGGCCGCGTCTACGGCGCTCCGTTGATCTCGATCGTGGACCTGGCGCAGGGCATCGAGGAGCTCGAGCGGGTGATCGCGCTCGGCGCCCGCTTCGTGGTGCTCACCGCCGGGCCGGTGGACGGAAAGTCACCGGGACACCCGGACTTCGACCCATTCTGGGCGCGTTGCGCCGAAGCGAATGTGAACGTCGTGTACCATATCGGCAGGACACCGTTCAGCGAGATGTACAACACGCCGTGGGGCTTGCGCCCACACCCGCCGTCCCACCGCCATTCGCTGATGGAGTATTTCCTGTCGTTCACCGACCGACCCATCGTCGACACTCTGGCTGCACTACTCAGCGACAACGTCTTCGGACGTCATCCCGAGCTACGCATTCTCAGCGTCGAGTACGGATCGTCCTGGGTCGGGCCGATGTTGCACAAGCTCGACCA
>JANQHZ010000158.1 GCA_028282445.1 Candidatus Binatia bacterium
CGGTCGAGATCAGCGAGCTGAAAGAACGCAGCGCTTCCATCGGGGAGCGTCTCGAGGCGTTCGGGAGGTATCTTTGACCTTCCCGTTCGCGAGAAACGAATCGCAGAGATAGACCATCTCTCGTCGGATCCGGATTTTTGGAACGACGGCGACAAGGCGCAGGAGATCCTGCGCGAGCGATCCCTGCTCCAGGACCCGCTCGAGACCTGGCGTACGCTGGGCTCTGAGCTCGAAGATGTCGGGGTCTACGTCGAGATGGCGGCGGACGAGCCCGACGCGGCGGAGGAGGCCGTTGCCAAACTGGCGGGTATCGAAGAGGCACTGGGCGGCCTCGAGATGCAGCGCCTGCTCGGTGGCGAGCACGACGCCGGCAACTGCATCCTGACGGTCCACCCCGGCGCCGGCGGCACCGAGGCTCAGGACTGGGCGGAGATGTTGCTGCGCCAGTACTTGCGATGGAGTGAGCGGCGCGGCTTCAAGACCGACATGGTCGAGTACCAGCCCGGCGAGGGTGCCGGCATCAAGAGTGCCACCTTCACGGTCAACGGCCCGTATGCCTACGGCTATCTGAAGTGCGAAGCCGGTGTGCATCGCTTGGTGCGGATCTCACCCTACGACTCGGCGGCGCGACGTCACACCTCGTTTGCGTCGGTCTTCGTATTTCCCGAGATCGCCGACGATGTCGAGGTCGAGATCGACGAAAGCGACCTCCGCATCGACACCTATCGATCGAGTGGAGCGGGCGGACAGCACGTCAATAAGACCGACTCCGCGGTGCGGTTGACGCACATTCCGACCGGAATCGTGGTTGCGTGTCAGAACGAGAGGTCGCAGCACAAGAACAAGGCGACCGCGATGAAGGTTCTACGGGCGCGCCTGTACGAGCTCGAGATGCAGAAGCGCCAGGAGCAGCTCGACGACTTGCAGAGCACCAAGAAAGACATCGCCTGGGGAAGCCAGATTCGCTCTTATGTGCTCCATCCTTATCGCATGGTCAAAGACCACCGTACCGGAGTCGAGGTCGGCAATACGGACTCGGTGCTCGACGGCGACCTCGACAAGTTCATCGAAGAGTATCTGCAGCAGAGCGCGTGACGGGGCGCCGGTATCGCCCGTTAAACGCCGTTGCAGCGCGTTTACAGTTCAATAGGAAGAGGGGGGAATATGCCGGGATCGTTTGGTTCGAACGAGGCGGAAGACCTGCTGCGGGACAATGCCGAGCGCGCATACTGCGCCGACGGCGAGCCACCCCGTGCGACGTTCTACACGCAGCGCAACCTGGACGAAATTCGCGAGATCGCGCCTCTCTCCGAGGAAGTCGGCTTCGTGATCGATGTCGTGTCGCGGGTGCTGCCGTTTCGCGTCAACGACTACGTCATCCGACACTTGATCAACTGGACGGACGTCCCCAACGACCCGATCTATCAGCTGACCTTCCCGCAACCCGAGATGCTCGCGCCCGAGCACTTCTCCCAGATGGCCCGTCAGGTGCGCCGCGGAGCGACCAAGGCTGAGACCGCCGTGCTCGCGCGCCGATTGCGCGAGCAACTGAACCCGCATCCGGCCGGTCAGGTCGAGATGAATCGACCTCTGAACGACGACGGCGAGGCGATTAACGGACTTCAGCACAAATACGGCCCGACGGTCCTGTTTTTTCCGCGCGAGGGCCAGACGTGTCACTCCTACTGCACCTTCTGCTTTCGCTGGGCGCAGTTCGTCGACGAAACGGACTTCAAACTTCGCGCTGACGATCGTGAAGTGCTGCACGACTACCTGAAGCGCCATCACGAAGTGACCGACCTGCTCGTGACCGGGGGAGACCCGATGGTCATGAAGGCGCGCAAGCTGGGTAACTACCTCTTGCCGCTGCTCGCGCCGGCGTACGACCACATCCGCAACATCCGGATCGGAACGAAAGCCCTGACTTTTTGGCCTTACCGATTCGTCACCGACCCGGACGCCGACGAGCTACTGCGCTTGATCGAGCGGCTCGCCGAATCCGGCAAGCACGTTGGCGTCATGGCGCATTTCAACCATTGGCGCGAGATCGAGCCCCCGATTGCCGCGACGGCAATCCGTCGTCTTCGCAGCGCTGGAGCGGAGATCCGCAGCCAAGGTCCGGTTTTGCGGCATATCAACGACGATCCCGCGGTCTGGGCGCGCCTGTGGGCGACACAGGTGCGGCTCGGAGTCATTCCGTACTACATGTTCATCGAGCGCGACACCGGTGCGCGCCACTACTTCGAGATCCCGCTGGTGAAGACCTGGGAGATCTACCGCGACGCCATCCAACGGGTCTCCGGTCTGGCCCGCACCGCACGCGGTCCGTCGATGAGCAGCGGTCCCGGCAAGATCGAGATCCAGGGCGTCGCCGACATCCGCGGCGAGAAAGTGTTCGTCCTGCGATTTCT
>JANQHZ010000174.1 GCA_028282445.1 Candidatus Binatia bacterium
CAGCGCGGCCGGCATGCGGCCCCCGAAATGCCCGACCAGGAAAAGTGCCGGCACGGTTCCGAGACCGAAGAACAACATCGTCTCCATACCCGCGACGACGCTGCCGCTGGCGGCGGCACGCGCCGCAAAGGCATAGACGAGATGACACGGTAGGAAGGCGTTGAAGACGCCGAGCGCCACCGGCGCCGCGAGCGTGCGCGAACGAAGTACCGAGCGCATCGCTTCGCCGAGACCGCGTGGCAGTCCGAGTCGACTGACGACCCGCGACGCTCCCAAGAGGCCGAGCATCTCGGCGCCCACCACGAGCATGAGCAGCCCTGCTACGATCGGTAAGCCCTTTTCGACAAGGGTAATCGGTCCGAGACGAACGATGGACGCGCCGATCGCCCCGCTGAGAGCGCCGATCATCACCAGCGTGTTGACCCGCGCGAAGTTGTAGAGCAGCTGTCGCCCCGGCGAGCGCTGCCCATTGGCCAGCATCACCGGGAATCCGCCGCACATCCCAATACAGTGCCACGAGCTCGTCAGCCCGGCCGTGAACAGCAACCCCCCAGCCATAAAATCCATTCGCGTTCGTTCCCCTTGACCAGATCTCCTAGATGAGCGATCTCGCTCTACAGGGAGTATGCCAAACTCGAGTGTCCACCAGCCGCACCGGCCATGCGATCCCCGGGCCCACCGCCGACAGTCGTCCGGCTCTCCATTCCTACTTATAGGAAGCGTCGGCGCGGATTTCGACGGGGCTCGGCGAAGATGGTGACGGCGACGAGCGAGGAATCGCTCGACGAGGCGCGCTGGCGCGCGGTGGTCAGCTCCGCGCGCGACGCCATCATCTGTATCGACCGAAGCGGCGCCATCTCCGTATTCAACCCTGCAGCCGAGCGAATGTTCGGTTATTCCGCCGACGACATCGTCGGCGACAACGTACGCCGGCTGATGCCGTCGCCGCACGCCGAGCAACACGACGACTACGTCCGCCAGTACGAAGAGACCGGAATCGCAAAGGCGATCGGTAAGGTCCGCGATGTCTCGGCCAAACGGCGGGACGGAACGGTCTTTCCCATCGAGCTGTCGGTCTCGCGCGTCGCCAGCGGCGAAGAGATCACCTACACCGCGATCGTGCGCGACGTCAGCGAACGCCGGCGGATGGAGGAGCTGATTCGCTCCGAGCGCGATTTCGCCGACAGCCTGATCGACACGGCGCACGTCATCGTACTGGTCCTGGACCCGCGCGGCCGCATCGTCCGCTTCAACCGACACATGGAGGAAATCTCTGGATACCGGCTGGGCGAAGTGCGCATGAAGGACTGGTTCGATACGTTCCTCGTCCACCGCGACCGGCCTCGCATCCAAGAAGTCTTCGATTCCGCACTCGGGGGAGAAGACGTCCATGGAACGGTCAACCCAATCATCACCAAGGACGGTCAGGAACGCCAGATTCAATGGTATGGAAAACGTCTGATCGACCGTGACGGCGAAGTGATCGGAGTCGTCTCGGTCGGTCACGACATCACCGAGCGACTCGAAACCGCCGAGCGATTGAGCGAGCTCGAGCATTCCTCCCGCCAGCGCGACCGTCTCGCCGACATTGGCGCCATCACCGCGAGAGTGGTGCACGACCTGGGCAATCCGCTCGCCGCTCTCTCGATGCAAGCCCAGCTCATCCTTCGACGCGCCAAACGCGGCGACTTCCAACCGGCCGAGATGGTCGAGCGGCCGGTCGAGCAGATGCTCGAGACCCTCAATCGTCTCGAAACGTTGGCGCGGGAATTCACCGACTTCGCCCGCGAGCAGAAGCTGAAGCTCGTCAAGACACCGATGCGAAGCTACCTACTCAACGTCACCGCCGTGTGGGAAGCCTATGCTGGGTCGCACCACGCCGCGCTGCGCGTACGCGTCGAACCCGATCTGCCGGAGATCGAGATCGACCCCGAAATGCTGCGGCGCGTACTGGACAACGTCATCAAGAACGCGATCGACGCGATCGAGGACGACGACGGCGAAGTGTCGATCTCGGCGCATCGTTGCAGACAAGATCGCGTTTGTATCGAGGTCGCCGACAACGGCGTCGGGATCGAGCCCGGGATCGACGTATTCCGGATGTTCGAGACCACCAAAAAAGAGGGAACCGGGATTGGGTTGGCGATCGCCAAGCAGATCGTGTTGGCGCACAACGGGGACATCCGACATGAGAGCCGCAGCCCGAAAGGCACCGTGTTCCACGTCGAGCTGCCGCTCAACGGGCCCCAGTCGGGCTAGACGCGGCGGCGCCCCCCTTCGACGCCTCATCCTCACACTCGCCTGGCTGTTGCCGGCGGTTCTCTCTCAGGCGGCAGCATACGCACAACCCGTTCTCGAACGTCCATCCGTCACGACCCGCAAACACCGCGAACCGACGACGCGAACGCCCCTGACCGCCGCGGTTTTCGACCAAACCGAGCTCGACTACCGCGGCGTCGAGGGTGTCGAACAACTGCAGCTCTACGTGCCGTCGCTGGTGGCGAGCGATGCATCACCGCGCTTCGCACTGCGCGGCGTCGGCGGCGGTCCGGTCGGGCCGGGCGCGGAGGCGGGTTTCTCGATCCACTACAACGGAGTCTACGCGTCGCGCGTCGCCCTGATCGACAACGTGCTCTTCGACATCGAACGCATCGAAGTCATGCGCGGGCCTCAGGGAGTGCTGTATGGCCGCAACACCAACGGCGGCAACATCAATGTCTTGCCACGATCTCCGTCGCCGGTGTTCGAAGCGAGCCTCGATTACGAGTACGGGTCGTACGACACCTCACGGGCACGAGGCGTCCTCAACGCACCGATCGCCAACCTCGACGCCGCCGCTCGCATCGCCATCCTGTTCAATCACCGGCGCGGCTACTACGACCAGCTCTTTACCGACCCCAAGCAACGCTCGTTCGACCGCAACGACCTAGCCGTGCGCGCGTCGCTTAGCTGGCAACCACTGGACAGGGTCGACGCCGACCTGAGCTGGACCTTCATCCACGAGGACGGGGACGGACGAGACCACAAGCTGTTGGGCGACCCCCTGGTCAGCGGCACGACGGGAATCGGCCTGGACGATTTCGGCCGCCGCGGCGCCGGCAACGGCGGCAACGCCGCCCTGCCGTCACCTCCGTCGGTTCGGCGCGGCAACGAGAACCGCCGGCAGATCCTGGACGGCTCGATCCACTTCGGCACCCTGACCCTGAGCTGGGAGACCGGCGACCTCACCTTGAAGTCGATCACCGGCTACCAGAGCAACGCCCGCTTCAACAGCTTCGACGGCGACCATACCGAGCTCGACATCCGCAGCACCTCGATCGAGGACGACCTGCGCTCCTGGTCGACCGAGTTGAACCTACTGTTCGACGACGGCGGCCCGTTCGAGCTCATCTTCGGCAACAGCTATTTCGACGAGAAGGTCGAGAGCTCGGGCGGCGAGCGCCTTCGCATCCAGCAAACCAATGCCGTCCGACCGTTCGTCCCGGAAATCAACGCACGAGCCGGAGAGATCGCAGCGGGTGATCCCAATTCTCCATTCCTACCCTTCCCCGACGACTTCGAAGACCGACTCCACCTGTCCGCCGACGCGACCAATCGAACCTTCGCCGCCTTCGGCGAGATCGGCTACCGAGTTCGGGAGAACTGGCGGATCCAAGCGGGCCTGCGCTACTCCTACACCGACCGCGT
>JANQHZ010000214.1 GCA_028282445.1 Candidatus Binatia bacterium
ACTACTGCCGGGCGATCGAGATCGACCCCGAGATTCCGATCGCGCGCGAGAACATCGAAGTCGCGCTCGAACAACAGGGGAGGTTGGACGACGTCATGACCGAGTTGGAGCCGGTTGCCGTGCAGATGCCCGGTGCGCCCGAGGGCACGGTCGTGCTCGAGTACGACGTTTCGCTGGCTGTCTGCGATCGGAGCGGCTAGCCGAAAGAAAAGGAGAGGCCTTCAAGCCTCTCCACGAAAGAACCGCGATGCGAGCTAGTGCTAGATGACCGTCTTGGTCGATGGCACGCAGAGCAAGAAAGCCTTCTTGGCCTGCAACTGTAGAGTTCCCAACTGGTTGACCACCTGCACGTTCGGTCGCGACGACCGATCCATTCTGGGACCCTTGGCCTTGTAGCAGGTCAGGTAGTCGTCCGTGTTGAGGATTCCCTCGCCATCCTTGTCGACCGGATTGCAGAAAACGAACGGCTTCTTGGCTTCGTAGTCGCCGTCAACGATGCCGAACTGGTCCGTCAGCGACACCGTGGTCTTCTCGAACTTCGGGTTCTTCAGATCCTTGACCTTATAGCATTTGTAGTGGTCGAGGTTGAATTGCGCGGTGGCCGGGTGGGCGCCGGCGACGAGAAACACGGCTGCCGCAGTCAAGAATACCGAGAATAGACGCATGAGTTGTTTCCCCCTGTTGGTGGGGCGCCGCTCGGGTTCTCCGCTCGACGCCACCCCTCAAGCTATCCTACGTGCGACTTCGTGAAGTCAAGGAGAATGCGGCTCGCATGGGGGATCTCGCCGCCACCGATTCCGGTTGATGCCGCCGAGCCGTTTCCCTCAGCGGCTTTGGGCTTGCGGCGTGCTGAGGGGCTGGTTACGGTTTGGAGCCGCTCGCGCCTCCTTGCGAGCCCGCGCGGTGCCGCCGCAGAGAGCTGGATGTTCCGAATTTATTTGAGAATTTTTCTGGTCGCACCGGTCTTGGCGGGGTGTTTTGGGGACACGGCGGACCACGGCGGGGCGCCGCCAGCGGGAGAAGCCGTGGCGGCGGATCCGACTGCCGCGATTGCCGAATCCCCGGTCACCGGGGACGACCCCGGGGCCGACCTGATCCGAGCCGCGGCGGCCGGCGACCTCGACGGTGTGCGCCAACTGATCGACCGAGGGGTTGCTGTGGATTCGGCCAATGAGGGCGGCTGGACGGCGCTGCATACCGCAGCCCACCATGGCCATCTCGAGATTGCCGAGCTGCTGGTCGGGCGAGGCGCCACGATCGACGCGACTACGAGCGACGGCGAGACCCCCCTCCTCAGGGCGACGGAAGGCGGACATGGGGAGCTGGTGACGTTGTTGTTGAGGAGCGGCGCGGCGGTCGAAGGAAAGAGCCATCGAGGGTGGACCCCTCTGATGGCAGCGGCGTTCGAAGGGCGGGTCGACCTGATCGAGCAGCTATTGGCCGCTGGCGCTGACGTTCACGCCAAGGATCGACTCGGGCCGACTGCGTTGATCCGCGCCGCGGGCAATGGCTACGCCGATGCGGTGCG
>JANQHZ010000227.1 GCA_028282445.1 Candidatus Binatia bacterium
ACGCGGTCCGTCGGATCCGACCGCGAAGGCAAACCCTACAGGCGTACCAACCGCGTATCGATCAAGCCGCGCAACCTCGTCGACAGCTGAGCGGGGTGCCGACGCCGGCGCTCGCTACGGGCCGCAGTCGTCCGCCGAACAGCGGTTTACCTCGATCGTCACGTGAGTCAGGTCGAACCCCTCCGCTACCAGCTCTTTGTAGTGTTCGGGCGGCCTTGGGTGATGCGTCGCCAGGGAAATGATCGCCGACAAACCGCGCGGCCCGACCCGCCAAAGATGTAGGTCGACAACTTGGTTGTCGTCGTGACTCTCGATCGCGCGACGAACGGCGGTCGCCAGCTCCGGGTCGACATCGCCGTCGAGCAGCACGCGCGACGTATCGCGCATCAACCCGACCGCCCAACGGGCGATGATCGCTGCGCCGACCAAGCCCATCAGCGGATCCATCCATACCCATCCGAGCAGCTTGCCCGCGAGCAGCGCAGCGATCGCCAGGACCGACGTCAGTGCATCGGTCAGTACGTGCGCATAGGCCGCACGCAAGTTGTGGTCGTGGGCCTCACCGGCGCCGTGATGGTGGCCGGCATCACTCAGCATCCAAGCCGACAGCAGATTGACCGCCAGACCAATCCCCGCCACCAGAATCGCCTGGTCGAAGGCGATCGCCGCCGGGTTCAGCAATCGCTCCACAGACTCCGCAACCAGCAACAGCGCAACCCCGCCCAAGACCACCGCACTCGTGAAACCACCGAGGGCGCCCACTTTCCAGGTTCCAAACGCGTAGCGGCTGTTGTCGCGGTGTCGCCGCGCGTACGAGTAGGCGAAGACGGTGATCCCGAGCGCAGCCGCGTGGCTGGCCATGTGCCAGCCGTCGGCAAGGAGTGCCATCGAGTTGAAGATCCGGCCCGCGGCAATTTCGCCCACCATCGTGACCAGGGTCAGCGCGATGACCCCCCAGGTCGCACGCTCGCGACGGCCTTCGTCCGCACCGACGCTGGCATGCTCCTGGTGTTCGGTGGGTACGGTATGGCTGGGAATCGTGCGGTCCGTCGACATTCCTGGAAAAGTAGCCGTCTTCCAGCATGCTTTCCAATCCCGCTCCCTGCGCGGGCTACCGCGACGGCAGGCCGACGCCGGCGGGCCACCGCCGCTGCGAGCGATCCCCGCTGCAAGATTGCCGGCTTCCGACACATCCCTTGAGACAAGGTGGACGGCGCAACGCCAACTTCTTTGTCCCGAAATCGAATCAACATCCGCCGATAACATCATCTTAACCGAACCGGCGTCGAATGGAGCTATGAAGATGAGCAGCAGACTGCGCAATTCCGTAGAGATCGTCGGCCGCGGCTGGACGATCAATCTACCGACCGGGACGGGCTACGACCGTGAGGTGCTATTCGACCACCTGAGGGAAGCAGTCCAGCGCCACGGCAAGGCCCGACTCAGCTGGTCGACCGGCTCCGCTTCGATCGACCGCGTCGCCAAACGTTCGGCAACGCGATGCACTTGCTGCGGTGGAACAGCGCGCAAGGTGGTGGGGACCAGTGGCGCCGAGCTGCTGTGCCTGAGCTGTATCTGGGATCGAGCCCGCCGCAAGGTCCGTCCGATAACGACACTTGTGGCGCGCGGACAAGCCTGAGCGAGCGCGATCCGGCGGGACGAGCCGCCGCTCGCTCATGGGTAGGCCCGCCCGTGGCACTGCCCGGTGCGGGACGCTACAGTCGAACGCATGCGCGTCGCGACCTGGAACGTCAACGGACTCCGCTCGAGAATCGACTTCGTCCTGCACTGGCTACGTGATCGTCGGCCGGATGTCGTCGGGTTCCAGGAGCTCAAGCTGGCCGATGAGCAGTTCCCACACGACACTTTTCAGGCGGAGGGATACCACGCCCTGGTTCACGGCCAGAAAGCCTGGAACGGGGTTGCGATTCTAACCCGCGAGCCCGCCGAACTCGTGCAAAGCGGGCTCCCCGGTGGCGAGGACTTCGGCGCCCGGCTGATCAGCGCCAAAGTCGGCAACCTGACCTACACCACGGTCTACTGTCCCAACGGCAAGTCGCTCGAGCACGACGATTACCCGCGCAAGCTCGCCTGGTTCGAC
>JANQHZ010000229.1 GCA_028282445.1 Candidatus Binatia bacterium
GGGGCGCCCGAGCGGCGTTGTTCGGCGGACGATCTCTACGTTCTCTACACCGGAGGCACCACCGGTATGCCGCGCGGCGTACTGTGGCGCCAAGCCGACATCTTCGTGGCCGCTCTAGGCGGAAAGACCAGCAGGGGCGAGTTCGCCGCACTGTCGCAGATCGTCGAGCGCGCGCGGAAGACGTCGTTTAGCACCATGCCGACGGCGCCGTTGATGCACGCCGCCCACTGGTCCGCCTTCGATGCGCTTCATTCCGGCAATACCGTGGTGCTCCAGGACCAGACGCGTCATCTCGACCCGGCCTCGATTTTGTCCACGGCCGAGCGCGAAGGCGTGAATCTCGTGCAGATCATCGGCGACGCCTTCGCGCGGCCGTTGATCGACGAATTGCGGAGGCGGAGCTACGACCTTTCCGAGTTGAAGGTCCTGGCGAGCGGCGGTGCGATTCTCAGTGTGTCGGTCAAGCAGGAGCTGCTCGAGCTCTTGCCCGATCATGTTCGTATCATCGATACCGTCGGTTCGTCGGAGACCGGTCGTCAGGCCACCCACACCAGCACGCGGAGCCGAGGCGCGTCGACGGGTACCTTCGACCCTGCGCCGGGCGCCTGTGTGCTCAGTGCGGATCGCTCCAGAAGGCTGTCGGTCGGCGAGGAAGAGACCGGGTGGTTCGCCCAGTACGGGCGTGTGCCACTCGGCTATCTGGGTGATCGGGAGAAGACCGAGAAGACCTTCCCGGTCATCGCCGGTATGCACTACTCGGTGCCGGGCGACCGCGCGCGCTTGCGGCCGGATGAATCGATCGAGGTCCTCGGACGTGATTCGGTCACCATCAACACCGGCGGCGAGAAAGTCTATGCCGAAGAAGTGGAAGGCGTGCTCAAGAAGCACCCCGCGGTATACGACGCGGTCGTGTGTGGTCGCCCGAGCGAGCGTTGGGGGCAGGAGGTGGTGGCGATCGTACAGTTGCGCGCCGGCGCAGCGGCTTCCGACGAAGAGCTACGAGAGGCGTGCGCCGCGCACCTTGCGCGCTACAAGCTTCCCAAAGCCTTTATTCATCGTGAGCGCATCGAGCGCAGCCCGGTCGGCAAGCCCGACTACCGCTGGGCCGTCGCCGTCGCGACGGCTCCATAGCGAGCCACCGATGAAATCCGGGGGCCACATCCGGCACATCCACGCCGTCTCCATGTAGGGACGAGGCATCCCCTTCGCCAAGGCTTCGGAGGACAGCTTGCGTCGCCCCTACGCTGGTGAGGGCTGACTGGTTCGCTTGCAGGGGCGACGCATCCTCCTTTGCCAAGGCTTCGGACGACGGGTTGCGTCGCCCGGATTGGGGTTGTGGTGGTGCGTGCGAGATGAGGGGCGCCATCGATGATGACAGGCGGGCGAGGTATGCCTCGCCCCTACGCTGTTGAGGGCTGACTGGTTCGCTTGCAGGGGCGACGCATGCGTCGCCCGGATTGGGGTTGTGGTGGTGCGTGCGAGATGAGGGGCGCCATCGATGACAGGCGGGCGTGGCATGCTCCTTCGCCAAGGCTTCGGAGGACAGGTTGCCTCGCCCCTACGCTGGGATTGTTTCACTTCGATTGCCAGATCCTGCTTACCCGCGGTAGTCGACGAAGATGGGTGACGACCAGGCGCGCGGCTCGTCCTGGCCTAGGCAAAGGTCTTTGGCGCCGTCGGGGCCGGGGCAGCGTGTCACGCGGCCGTCGACGATCCGGATGCTGTTGCCGTTGATGGTGGGCGCGGGTTCTTCGAAGACCCTTGCGTAGTAGACCGTGTCTCTGCCCAGGGTTTCGAACTCCTCGTCGATAAAGGTCGCGCTGCAGCCGTTGCGATCGGGCGGGCAGTCGTACGACCGCCAGGGGTCTGCGATCAGATCGGCAACTTCCTCCGCCGCGTCGATCTGGGGACGGATGCGGACGATCTCGATGCGGGCGATGCGGCGTCTGCGTTCCGATGGGTGGTAGCATTCGTTCTTGCACAAGCGCGCGACCTCGCCTGGCGGTAGCTTGGCGAGGGTGTCCTCGGGACAGCCGTCGAGTTGTTCGAAAGAACCGACCGCTCGCACGACCAGCTCGGGGTTGCGGCGGGTGGTGAGCTCCGACCCCATCGGCAGATCGGGCTGGCCGTTGCGGCGGATGAGGTCGAACCACAGGAGAATGCGGGGGCCGCTGGTGCCGTATACCTCGCGTCGTTGGAGCGCTTGCCAGATCGCTTCGCGTCCGCGACCGCGTGAATGAGCCGCGATCAGTCCGCCGGTGTAGAGGTACGATGCGACGCGCTCGGTGTCGGCGGCGCGGAAATTCCCGGCGCCGAACACGGACGGCCGGTAGGGACGCCCGCGCGGCGCCGGCTCTTCGTCGGGCGGCCCGGCGATCCATGCCGCCACTCCTTCGAGCCGCTCGCCGCGGTGTAGCGACTCGGTCATGCCGAAGCGTGGGCGTTCCTTGTAGCCGGAGCCGGCACGCGCGAAGTGGTTGTCGCTCGAGGCCATCAAGCCGAAGCGAAAGCGCCGAGGCTGCGTCGACCC
>JANQHZ010000346.1 GCA_028282445.1 Candidatus Binatia bacterium
GATGACCTCGAGCTTGACGAGCGAGCCGACGCCGGCTTCGCGGGCGAGGCGGCAGGTCCGGATGGCGTCTTCGGCGGTGTAGCAGCCGGCGGTGTTGGGCAGGATCGTGATCCGATCCATATCGAGGTAGTCGAGCAGGTTCTCTTCGTCGGCGTTGGTGATGTTCACACGCCGCACCGCGACGGTCACCATCTCCGCGCCCGAGGCGTCGATGGCGGCGCGCGTCTCGGCGAAATCCTTGTACTTACCGGTGCCGACGATCAGCCGGGAGGTGAACTTGACACCGCCGATTTCGTAGTCGTCTGCTTGCATCGACGCTCATCCTCCTCCGATGAAATGCACGATCTCGACCACATCGCCGTCGGCGAGCGCCCGCTCGGTGAAGCGATCGCGCGCGACGATCTCGCGATTCACTTCGACCGCGAGCCGGCGTTTGGTTAGCTCGAGGTCGACGATGAGGTCCTGAACGGTGACGCCCTCGGCGAGCTCTCTTTCTTCTCCGTTGAGGGTGACCCGCATCGGAAAATAGATAATGAGCGACCTGTGGGTTTACAAGCCGCCCGGTGCGCTTCGAGGGCTGAGGCGTAGGCTCGGGCGAGGCTGAGGGTGGTGGTCGCGCACGGCGCGACGTCCTCGGGCGTCGCCTCGGGCAACATGTTTACATCGCCGGAGGCGTTTGGTACTCGACTTGCCTTTCGCGCAATGACGGATTTCTTCAATCGTAGTGCTGCTTGGATCGATACGGCGGCGTTGCGCGAGAATTTCGGTCGGGTCCGAAGTGTAGTCGATGCGCGGAGCGCCGTGTTGGCGGTCGTCAAAGCGGACGCTTACGGCCATGGGGCCGAGGTTGTCGCGTCGGTTCTCGAGGAGGCGGGGGCGGACTGGTTTGGAGTTGCGACCGTCGAGGAGGGCGAGGCCCTGCGCGCGGTCGGAATCCGCCGACCGATTCTGGTGATGTACGGAATCGATGCCGCCGACGCGCCGCGCGCGGTGCGGCACGACCTTTCGGTGGCGATCGTCGACGCCGCAGCGGTTGCGGCGCTCGCGGAGTCGGGTCGAACCAAGCCACTGCGGGTGCATCTCGAGCTCGACACCGGCATGACTCGGCTCGGGGTGATGCCCGAGGAGCTCGGCGAGGTGGCGGCGCGGATTGCCGCAGCGCCAAGTCTGGACCTAGAAGGTTTCTTTTCCCATTTGGGAAACGCGGACGACGCGTACGCGCCGTTCCCCGACCGGCAGATCGGTGTGTTCCGCGACGCAGTTGCGACGCTCGACGGTGCCGGGTTGCGGCCGCGGCTGGTTCATCTGGCCAACAGCGTGGCGACTCTGACGCGGCCCGATGCCCATTGGGCGATGGTTCGACCGGGAGTCTGCCTATACGGCGTGACCCCGCAGGGGGTGCAAGGACCGCCGATGACTCCGGCGATGCGGCTCGAAGCGCGCATCTGGCGGCTGTGGGAGGTGCCGGCCGGTCGGCAAGTCAGCTACGACCAAACCTTCGAGACGACCCGCCGGACTCGCATCGCCGTGCTGCCGATCGGCTACGCCGACGGCTACCCGCGGTCGCTGTCGAATCGCGGCGAGGTGCTG